>JAFTVY010000112.1 GCA_017465545.1 Ruminiclostridium sp. | reverse complement strand
TCGAAAAACGATAAGAAAGTATTGACAAACAAAAATAGATGTGGTAATATATAGTCACAGAAGAAAACAATTCAAATATTCTGAAAGGAAATTTCACTATGAAAAACAAGAATATCTCTCTTGCTATATCCTCCGCTCTCACGAAGGTTGGTTTTGTGCTTATCATCATCTGTTGCTTTGTGGCGCCCTGGCTCGTATCCTTTTACGAGCAGAGCTACATAATCCCTTACGGAATCGATAGCGTATATATTCCTCTTCTGATAACTCTTTACTGTGCCGCTGTTCCTGCGCTTATACTGACTATCGCCCTTGACAGACTGCTCACCAATATAAAAAAGGGCAACGCCTTTATAAAGCAGAACGTTACCTGCCTCAGAGTTATCTCCTATTGTTGCTTTGCGGCAAGCCTGATTTTTATCTATTTCGGATTTATCCGTCATTTCGCCTTATTCATAGTTGTTGCGGCGGCGTTCTTCGGACTTATATTAAGAGTGATAAAGAACGTATTCGAGCAGGCTATCGAAATAAGAGAAGAAAATGATTTTACAATTTAAGAAAGGGGAACATTATGCCGATTGAAATAAATCTTGACGTAATGATGGCAAAAAGAAAAATGTCATCAAACGAGCTTGCAGATTACGTGGGCATAACCCCCGCAAATCTGTCGGTGCTGAAAACGGGAAAAGCAAAGGCTATCCGCTTTTCCACTCTCGAAAAAATCTGCGAGGCGCTGGGATGCCAGCCGGGAGATATACTCTCCTTCAAGGATGAATAGTGCTGTAAACCTTGGGAGGTATAATGCATGCTTTGTGATTTTCTTATATCCCTGGTCGCTTCTTACATAGCGGTTCTGACGTCTGCGGCAGGGCTTATAGACGGAACGGCGGGTATCGTTTTTAGTGTTATTGAAGTTATAATAGTGAGCCTGCTTTTCTTTACAAGAGAAGGAAAAGCCTTCACAAGAAGAGTTATAGGAAGCTTTATAGCATATCCGCTTCTTGCTCTTTTAACGTCGGAATCCGGACTTTATGAGCAAGCCTTCGGACTATTTAATCCGCAGTATTATAACGAGTACGGTATAGGCTTTGATTATAGCTTCGGCTTTCTGTTCGTCTGGTTACCATTTGCAGGTGTAATGCTTGCACTGAGTGCATTGATAGGCAGACTGTTCTGCCGCATATCAGAAAATAAGCGTGGGCAGGAGGATGAAGAAGCGGAAGGGTTGATTTCTCTTGTGACAGAAGAGAGGGAATATTGATGCGTAGTGACTATCTGATATCATCAAATTACTACCTGGCATTCTGATAAGCAGAATAATAACCCGGCTTATCTTAAAGAAAAAAATAAAATAATAAGCCTTATTTTTATAAGGCAACGTATCTCTATACGAAAGGACTGTAATATTATGTCAAATTTAGCAAATAATGACTCTACGATTTTTAGTACCGACGAGATAATTCCCGTCACTCCTATAAAGGAAAAGACCTTTACGGTAAAGGACGGAATCTTCGCTCTTGTTTTTATTGTGATATCCTTTGTTATCGTAAAGCTCTTCTTTACCGGCGATATAAAAACAGGCTCAGTTATAAGCTCAGGATATTATCATATCATAGTAGCCGTTATGGGAATACTGGCGCTCTTCTACATAGGGAAAAAGCCGACTGTAAATCAGTGGTGCTTCTTTGGTGCTTCAATGCTTTTCTGTGCCGTGCCGTTCTTTTCGACGACAGCAACAGTAAGATTACTTTCATGGGTATATGCGGCTATAATGCTTTGTTTATTCGCCTACAGCTTTTCAAGAGAGGGCGATATACTCGGCAAGGGCGCAGTATCGAAAATAGCCGAGGCGATAATAGCCACACCCTTTCAGAATTTCTCTGCAGGTCCAAGGTCGGTAGGGGCATTGTTAAGCAAGGGTAAATCAAGAATAAAGGTTGTTTTATATATCCTTGTCGGACTTGTCATATCCATCCCTGCAACCCTTATCTGTGCTATTATGCTGGCGTCGGCTGATGAAAATTTTGATAATCTTGCAGGCAGTATAATGGACGTTTTATCAAATGATATAGGCTCAAATATTATCACTTTTCTTTTCAGCCTGCCCGTTGCCTTTCTGCTTTTCGGCTATCTTGCAAATACCAAGGAAATAAGACAGGCGCAAGCAAACTATAATTCTCCTGCGGCAATAATGCCCGCACCGATGGTGTGCTCTGCAATCACTCCCGTGCTTATTTGCTACCTTCTTTTCTTCTTCTGCCAGCTCCCTTACTTTTTAGGTGCCTTCGGAGGTAACCTCCCAGATGGTTACAGCTACAGCGAATATGCCAGAAGCGGCTTCTTCGAGCTTTGCTCGGTATGTATAATCAATTTTATTATCATCGTACTTGCCAATATCTTTTCTAAAAATAACGAAAAGGGAAGAAAGCATATTTCCGTAAGAATCTTTCTGTCGGTTCTTTGTGTGGCAACCCTCATACTTATAACAAGTGCTATGTCAAAGATGGTGCTTTACATAAACGAGCTTGGTCTTACCGAAAAGCGTTTTTATACCTCCTGGTTTATGCTGGCATTAGGCGTTGTATTTATAATAGAGCTTGTAAGAGAGATAAAGCCCTCTATCCCCGCAGTAAAGCTTCAGATAGCAGGCTTTTCTGTAATGCTTGCCTTACTCTGCTTCTGCGATCCCGATGCAAGAATAGCACAGAATAACGTAGAAGGATACCTCTCCGGTAAATATGAAACTGTAGATCTTTACAGTATGTACGATCTTTCAGAATCCGCTCTGCCGTATATAGCGAAATTACCTGAAGATGATAAGAACGTAAAGGGTTATCTGTCTGATTATAAGGAATCTCTTAATCAAAAAATAGCAAACAGCGTATATTTCCCCGTTAGTATTCCAGCCGTAAACGCTGACAAGTATCTTTAAAGAAATTTATGGAAATAAAAGCAAACTATTGACTAATTGAGAAATTTGTGATATACTTTAGAAAAATGATAAACATTCTCAAGTTTAATTTGATAGTGGAGGCTATTATGACCATATTTTACGAATTCGGCGGCAAGCTATATGCCAATATAACAAATAAATGTCCCTGCGCCTGTGTTTTCTGTATCAGAAAGAACGGCGACAGCATAGGCGGAAACGACAGCCTGTGGCTTTCTCACGAGCCTGATATAGAAGAAATCATATCAGCTTACGAAGCCTTTGACAAAACCGGTCTTTCTGACCTTGTATTCTGTGGCTACGGTGAGCCTATGACAAGAGCGGATATACGTATAGAGTTTGCAAAGTACGTAAAGGAACACACAGATATGACTATCCGTGTAAATACAAACGGACTTGTACCTCTTATCGATCCCGATTTTGATACAGAAAAGATGCGTGGAGTTATCGACAGCGTTTCGATAAGCCTTAACGCCCCCGATAAGGAAAGCTATCTTGAAGTTACAAAGCCTAAATTCGGTATCGATTCCTTTGACGTTATGCTTCAGTTTGCAAAGAAAATGAAGGACGTAGTCGGTGACGTTGCCTTTACTGTAGTTGACGTAATTTCTGAAGAACAGATTTCTGCTTGTCAGGAGCTGTCTGATGATCTCGGCATTCCTTTAAGAGTTAGACACAACGTTACCAACAACGAGAGCTACACGTAAGGAAAGGGGCAGGGTATGAATTATAGTCAGCAGAGAAATTGTATTCTTGAAATCGTTATGTCAGATCCCATCCACCCCACCGCCGAGCAGGTCTATGAAAAGGCACGTCTTAAATATCCCAATATAAGCCTTGGCACCGTTTACCGCAATTTAAATCAGCTATCCGAGCACGGAATACTGAAAAAAATATGCAGTTCTTACGGTAGCGTCAGATTTGACGGCAGAACAGACGCTCATTTTCATATGATATGCAAGGACTGTCAGAGAGTTTTCGACGTGGAGCTGGGCGAGATGTTAGGACTTGAAGACAAGCTGATGGATAAATTCGGCTTTCAGGTCAGCGAATACGAGATAAGTATTCAGGGCGTTTGCTGTGATTGTAAAAAATGATATATACTCCGCCGTAACGTAAAATTATGGCGGAGTATTTTTCTGTATTTTTTCACTTGATTTTGTCTGCAATAAGGGGTATAATATCCATATATAGATAAAATCCGATTTTAAGGAGTAACAATGAAAAAAAGATTAACAGCCCTGGCACTTGCCACGTCTGTGCTTATATCAGGCACTCTGCTTTTAAGCGGTTGCGAGGAGGACGACGGCAAGGGATACATATTCGGTTATAATATATCCTCAAATCCATCCTCGCTGGATCCCCAATGCGCTACAGACAGACAGTCCTTTTTACTGATAGGAACGCTGTTTGAAGGACTTTTAAAATGCGACAGCGAAGGAAATATAGCTTTAGCAGGAGCTGAAAGCTATACTGTATCCGAGGATAAGCTGACGTATAATTTCAAACTACATCAAAACAGATACTGGACAGACGTCAATGATTTTTCCGAAAAGGTAACCGCAAAGGATTACGTCTACGGCTTTCAGCGACTTTTTGCCCCTGAAACAAGAGCCGCAGGAGCAGAGGACTTTTTCTGCATAAAAAATTCCGAAAAAATAGCAAAGGGACTTATTTCCGATTTGTCCCAGCTTGGCGTTAAAGCAATATCCGATTATGAGCTACAGATAACTCTCGATTATCCCGATTCCTCTTTCCTGATGCTTCTGACCACCGCTCCCGCAATGCCCTGCAATGAAAAATACTTTATAGCGTCTCAGGGAAAATACGGACTTACCGATAAGACAACCCCGTCAAACGGTGCTTTTTATCTCAAAAGCTGGACCTACGATCCCTGGAGCGATGACAATAACAATCTTATACTCCGCTACAATAAGAAATATAACGAGCACAGCGAGATTTATCCGCTGGGACTGAATTTCTTTATAGAGGGTACTGACGGATTTTTAGAGGATTTTTATTCAGGAACCTCCCAGAATATTCTGCTGGATGGAAATAAGGCGGAAGAGCTTATAAAAAAGGAATACAGCTATGAGCAGTTCAGCACCGTTACCTGCGGTATTATGATGAATTCAAAAAGCGGTATTTTCAGCGACAGTATGATGAGGTATGCTCTTTTATATGCTACCGACAGCAGTAGCCTTACCTTGCCCTTCGGCTATCAGAAGGCGAATGGAATAGTACCTCCTCAGGTAAGCGACGGAGAAACCGTATACAGAGATTTTGCGGGTGATACCCCTGCGGTAAAGCCTGACAGTATAAAAGCTTCTGCAAGCTATCGCAAGGCAAGTGAAAGCATCAGCAAGGATGATCTGTACAGTGTAAGCATTATTGCTGTAGAGGGCAGGGACGAGGAGCTTGTAAATTCCTCTCAGGATATTATCCAGCAATGGCAGGCGAAATTAGGCTTTTTCTGTACGGTAGAATATCTGTCGGAAAGCTCCTACAATAATGCAATAGAAAGTGGCAATTACGACCTTGCTCTTGTAAGGGTAACCGGCGAATTCAATAACCCGCAGTCGTATCTCAAAAACTTTACTTCATCAGGATATAAATACAGCGCAATGGGAAACGACTATCAGCAGCTTCTGCAGAATGCGATAAATGCCCTTTCCACAGAGGAAAGCTATGAACAATGCAAAAAGGCTGAAAATAAATTGCTGACAGACGGAAGATTTATCCCCGTCGCATACGCCACAGAATACTTCTTCAGCGATAAGGATTGCGCCGACGTCTATTACAATCCCTTCAGCGGAGCGATTGATTATACAAAGGCAATTTATAAGGATTAAGAAAAATCAAAAAACAGAAAAAGACGAAAACAAAGCCCGTGAGGAAATTCTTCACGGGCTTTGCGCTTTGATATTAATACAAATTATTTCCAACCATCTTCATTACTGCCTGTTTCATAGGAAAAGGCAGTCAGGTGAGGGTAGTTGCTTGCGTCGTTGTTATGCTTTTTTGCCCAGGCGTCCTGCGGAACGTATAAAATAGCTTCAAATTCTGACTCCCAAAGCTCTTTAGCTTTACCGCTTTTAACTCTTTCGTAATAGTCTGCACCGTTTACTAAAGCGACACATCTTGAATATAAAAAACTGTCGTCAGAATGATTGTAATATCTGCATGCAGTTTTAAAATTTTTTCTTGTATCAATAGAATATAGTAATTCAGCCATAATATCGTCAAAGGAAAAAATCTCTTCATCGGCCTGCCGTGACAAGAAATCAACTAAAGGGCTTAATCGTTCATCATCGGTCGATTTGTCCCAGTCGCAAATTGTCATGATATTTTCAAAAAACTGATCTTTATTCATTTCTTTCGTTCTCCTGGTAGCGAATGTTGCTATTTACGTCACACCGACTTATATCCGCCGAAATTCTTATTCAGACTATCAATAGCCTTTTTCATAGTTTCGTCTGAAATTCCGCCGAAGGAACGTATCTGTCTTAAAGGCATAGCCTCTGCCATGTTCTTAAGCATTACGTCGTCAACGTGCTGACCGCCGAGAAGTCCCTCGCTTACAAGAGGTCTTAAGATTTCAAGTGCCTCTTTGCCTTCGGGATAGTCCATAAATTCACCGAATACGGTGTTTTCGTGAGCTACGAAGGGAACCTTCTTTGTCGCTTTGAAATCAATCTCAGCATTAAGCTGAATATCTCTTGATGACTTGCCGATGAGTATTTCATACTTGCCGCTTGCCGCAAACCAGTCCTTCATAGCTTCATTATAGTAGCTGAAGCTACGGGCGTCAAGAGCGAATATTACTTCCTTGCTTTCACCCGGCTGAAGCTCAACCTTTTCAAAGCCCTTAAGCTCCTTTAAGGGACGGAATTCGTAGCCTGTCTTATCGGCAACGTAAAGCTGAACTATTTCCTTGCCTGCCATATTGCCGGTGTTGGTAACCGTAACGGAAACCGTGAGAGTATCCTTGTCGGTTATACTGCTCTGGGACAGCTCTAAATAGGAATATTCATAGCTTGTGTAGGATAGTCCGTGACCGAAGGGGTAAAGCACGTTCATTTCCTTTGTGTCATAGTATCTGTAGCCTACGAATACACCTTCGTTATATACTGCGTTTACCTTGTTTCCGTAGGTGAGATAGCAGGGAGTGTCGGAGAGCTTAACGGGGAAGGATTCTGCTAACTTTCCGCAGGGGTTGGCGTTACCGAAAAGAATATCAACGGTAGCCTCTCCCGTA
>JAFTVY010000085.1 GCA_017465545.1 Ruminiclostridium sp. | reverse complement strand
GTATATCATCAAGGGCGGCATTTAAGCCGCCCTTGTATCTCATCACGCGTCAGCGTGTATCTACCTGCGGCTTGATGATATACAACACTTCGTGTTGATGATATACAATTCCTTCGGAATTGATGATATACAAGGCTACGCCTTGATTTATTTGTGTATATGGTACTACTTTGTCCTTTTATTTAATACATCATACTTAAAAATAATGTATCTGTATCTTTAAAATATATGAAAGCAAGTTCCTTTTTGTTTATCCAAGCCGCAGGCTTGGTATATCATCGACGTACGAAGTACGGCGTATATCATCAAGGGCGGCATTTAAGCCGCCCTTGTATCTCATCACGCGTCAGCGTGTATCTACCTGCGGCTTGATGATATACCTTAGGCTTTTTTGCTTAAAAGGAGAGTACAATAAATTATATTTTTCCTTTTAAAAGAAACAGCATCGGCTATCAGATACGTCACATTAAAAAAGCAATATTTTTCATAACGAAATGATTTTTTTGTTGTCTTATATAATGTAAGAAGCTTTTTGAAGCTTTAAACAATTACAAAGGATTCAGGGTTATTTACATCCCCGAGTCAGATAATGAAAGCGAGAAATAATATGAACGAAGAATTTACCCCACAGGAAACACTTTCGGTAAAGCCTATACCAAGAGGCTCAATCAGAAAGAAATCCATAATTTTTACCATTTGCATTTTAGTTTTCATAACTCTTGCCGCCATACTGTTTTTTGTGGTGTTCAAGCCTAAGGTAGAGCTTGATATGTTCATAAAGGAAAATATCGATGCAAATAAAATAAACGTTGTGGCGCAGGAATATGATAAACAGGATATCACCTTCAAGGTAGACACCCGAAAAGTTGTAACGGGATTTCTTACGCTGGAAATTCCATCAAGATATCAGCCGCTCAAAAATAACGTAATTTATGAAGTAAATGAAGATGAAGGCGAAGGTCACGCAATATTCGCAAATCCTACCAACTTTGAAGGTTCACTTAACATACCGAAGGATGGAAAAGATAGTTCAACCTATCTCGGCAAAGGTCCGATAGTAAGCAACAGTCAACTGGAGAATGGAGTTAAAGCGCTGACGGGTATTCCTGCAGATTCTGCACTCAACACCTACAGACTTATATTCTCGCTTACCGAAAAGGACTATAATTTCTTTAGCTCCGAGCAACAGGTAGCCTATTGCATAATGGCAATAGTAAAGTTGGAAGTAATGTCAAACCTTGAAAATCATGAGTCCTTCTATATAGTAGAAAAGGATGACGTGTGTATTTTTGTAAGCTATAGGGTTATTGATGACAAAACCATTGAAGAATATGAGGGAAAAGGAAACAAACCGGCAAAGTATCAGGCAATAATAGACGTGTTCAGTAAGGAAGAGCCTGACAGAGCAGCCATTTTCGCCTTTTCTACCAATGATACAGACGAATTGTATGCCTTAGTCAACAGCATCAGAACTTTAAGCAACGATAAGTAAAAATAAAAGAACAGTCCCCTCCGGGTAATCGGAGGGGACTTCAGCATATTCATTAAATATTACCACGGCTTTACCGTACCAACGATATCAGAAAGCTTTTCAATCTTATTTTCGATAAGGAACTTTTCGATGCCCTCGCACACCTTGATAGGTGCATAGGGATCGTTAAAGATTGCCGTACCCATCTGAAGTGCAGATGCACCCGCCATCATCATTTCGATAGCGTCCTCAGCTGTTGCAATACCGCCCATACCGATTACGGGAATCTTGACTGCATTTGATACCTGCCATACCATTCTTACAGCAACGGGGAAAATAGCAGGGCCTGAAAGACCGCCCACATTGTTGTGAAGGATAGGTCTTCTTGTGCGGATGTCGATTCTCATACCAAGAAGGGTATTTATCACGGATACGCTGTCTGCACCCTCCGCTTCAACCGCTCTTGCTATCTCTGTTATATCCGTTACGTTGGGGGTAAGCTTTACGATAACGGGCTTCTTTGTGGCGTTTCTTACTGCCTTTGTTACAGAAGCCGCACCCTCGCAGGTAACGCCCCAGGTAGCGCCGCCCTTCTTTACGTTAGGGCAGGAAATGTTAAGCTCTATCATATCAACGTCGGTTGAATCAAGCTTTTCAGCTACCTCTCTGTAGTCGTCAATAGAAGCACCTGCAATATTTGCAATAACTACCGTATCCTGAGTTTTGAGTCTTGGGAGATAGTAGTTTATGAATCTGTCGATACCGGGATTCTGCAGACCTACGGAATTTAAAATACCGCTGGGAGTCTCTGCAATTCTGGGGGGAATATTACCGTCCTTGGGATTAAGGGTAGTACCCTTGCAAGAAATACCGCCAAGTGCTGAAAGAGGATAAAGATCGGTATAATCCTCACCGAAGCCATAAGCACCTGATGCGGCAATTATAGGATTCTTGAAATTCTGTCCGCAGACGTTTACTGAAATATCAGGCTTTACGCTCATAATACTACCTCCTCGCCCTTAAATACGGGGCCATCCTTACATACTCTTAAAACGTATTCCTTGCCGCCCCTTACAACTGTGCAGGCACATACAACGCAAGCTCCTACGCCACAGCCCATTCTCTGTTCAAGAGAAACCTCGCTGTCAACACCAGCCGCCTTTGCCGCTTCTACAACAGCCTTCAGCATAGGTGTGGGACCGCAGGCATAAACGCAGGCTACGTCACCCTTTGCAAGCTCTTCTGTAAGAGGGCCTGTTACCATACCCTTCACACCCACAGAGCCGTCGTCTGTGCAGACTATAGTCTTTGCACCCGTAGACGCATAATCCTTGTCAAGGATAACTCTGTCAAAGCTACGGAAGCCTAATATCGCCGTACAGTTTTCGCCGTACTGCTTTGCAATATCCAGCATAGGAGGTGTACCTATACCGCCACCGACTACAATCACTCTGCCTTCCTTCTTTGCAGGAGTTGTAAAGCCCTTGCCAAGAGGAGCGATAACGTCCATAAGGTCACCCTTATTAAGCTCGGTAATCTTGTCCGTGCCCTTACCTCTCACCTCAAACACAAGGCGGAGCGTACCCTTTTCCTTATCTACAGAGCAGATGGAGATAGGGCGGCGGAGCATATAGCCCTCTGCCTTTATCTGTACAAACTGACCGATACTCGCATTATTTGCCACCTCGGGACAGAGGATAGTATAGGAATAAATATCCTCAGCCAGTGCTTTTTTCTCGATTACGGGGTATGAATTACAAAAAAAGCTCATTGTGTTTTTCCTTTCATTTAAAGCATAAGCTACCGTAAGTATTCCTTGCGGCAGCTTTTATTATTATCGGATTCAGCCACGCATTATAACGTCCTCGTCGCCGTCATCCTTTTTCTTTATTCTGACCTTTCCTTCTTCCTTCGCAGAAGGCTTTTCTGCAGTCTTTTCATTCTCTGCCGTTCTGACCTTTGCAAAGGCAGCTATACGGCAGTAGGTAATGTATATCACAAGTCCCGCCACGATCACATCCAGTATGAGCTGGAGGCTGAACCAGGACGTACCCTGAAGAAGGATATTGTTCTGACAGATGTAAGTAAGATCCCATAAGGCAAGCAAAGCAAGAATGCGAAGCAGACTGTTCGTTATCATTATGGTGTCATAATATTTCTGTGCATTGCCTCCTGTAATTATAAACCTTTTCGGTTCCTTATGCTTTTTGAACATAAACCACACAGAAAAGGCAATAACTCCTACGGCAATGATCGGGAAGGTAAGTCCCCACAGCCATACGTGAAAAGGAATACCGTCAGCAAAGATTGTTTCGATTATTCTTTTCAGCACGGAATTTGAAGGGCTTATCAAATTACCTATAAAGGCAAAGGTCGTCTGATAGATGAGGTATGCTAAAAGCAACCCCATCACATCAATAAAACCCTTTAATATGCCGTAGTTTAATTTTACCTGATATTTACCTATCTTCAACTCGTCACCTTAAATTTTTGTGATGTCTATCATTTCGATATCATCAACCGTCTTGTCCATTGCAATACACTTTACAAGAGCGTTTGCCGTATCTACAGAAGTAAGGCAGGCGATGGAACGTTCAACCGACTTACGACGGATCTTAACGCTGTCACGGGCAGGCTTTCTGCCGGTTTCAGAGGTGGAGATAACGTAGTTGATCTTTCCGCTTTCAAGCAGGCTGATTACGTTGGGTTCCTTTTCCTCGTTTATACGGTAGGTGAAGTTTGTAGCTATCATATTTCTGTTCAGCATTGAAGCTGTACCGCTGGTAGCGTAAAGCTCAAAGCCGAGCTTTTCAAACTTTTCTGCAAGAGGAATAATTTCGGGCTTGTCGCTGTTCTTTACGGAGAACATTACGCCGCCTTCCTTGAACATCTTGAAGCCTGCCGCCATAAGTCCCTTGAATAATGCTTCTTCAAAGGTCTTTGCAATACCAAGCGCTTCACCTGTTGACTTCATTTCAGGACCGAGCTGTGTATCCACGTCGTGGAGCTTTTCGAAACTGAATACGGGAACCTTTACCGCTACGTAGTCGCCTACGGGATAAAGACCACTCTGATAGCCCTGCTCCTTCAAGGTCTGACCGAACATAATCTTTGTAGCAATGTCAACCATCTGTACGCCTGTTACCTTGCTGATGTAGGGAACGGTTCTTGAAGAACGGGGGTTAACCTCGATTACGTATACTTCATTATCGTATACAACGTACTGGATATTTACAAGACCGATAACGTTAAGTGACTTTGCAAGTCTTTCCGTATAGGTGATGATTGTATCCTTTATCTTATCTGAAAGCGTCTGGCAGGGGTATACAGAGATACTGTCACCTGAGTGAACGCCTGCACGCTCGATGTGTTCCATAATACCGGGGATGAGGAAGTCTGTACCGTCGCAGATAGCGTCAACCTCAACCTCTGTACCCATAAGGTACTTATCTATAAGAACGGGGTTTTCAAGCTCTGTTGCCGTGATGATTGTCATATATTCATCAACGTCGCTGTCGCAATGTGCGATAATCATATTCTGACCGCCAAGTACGTAGGAAGGACGGAGCAGAACGGGATAACCAAGCTCGTTCGCAACCTTTAAGGCTTCTTCGGTTGTGAATACGGTGTGGCCTGCAGGTCTGGGGATTCCGCACTTTTCAAGAAGCTCGTCGAACTTTTCTCTGTCCTCTGCATCGTCAATGCTCTGGGCAGAAGTACCTAAAATTCTTACTCCTGTTTCCTGGAGGTGCTTTGTCAGCTTGATAGCTGTCTGACCACCGAACTGAACAACAACGCCGTAGGGCTGTTCTGTTGCGATAAGAGCGTCAACGTCCTCAAAGGTAAGGGGATCGAAATAGAGTCTGTCGCCCGTATCAAAGTCGGTAGAAACTGTTTCGGGGTTGTTGTTGCAGATGATTGCCTCGTAGCCCAGCTCCTTTAACGCCCATACACAGTGAACGGAGCAGTAG
>JAFTVY010000111.1 GCA_017465545.1 Ruminiclostridium sp. | reverse complement strand
TTACCGCAGTGGAAGCCCATAAAGGTATCCTTTAATGTGTAATCGAACTTGCCCTTGATGGACTCGTTGTACATATCGGCAGGAACAGAGTTGTTGATGTCAAGTAAGGTAACAACGTCACCTGTGATGCAGGTGCCTATGTATTCGCTTACTGCACCGTAGATATCAACCTCGCAGGATACGGGGATGCCTCTTGCAGTAAGTCTGGAGTTTACATAGCAGGGTACACAACCGAACTGTGTCTGGAATGAAGGCCAGCACTTGTTAGCGAATACTACGTATTCACGGCTACCCTTGTGTTCTTCCATCCAGTCGAGGAGTGTGATTTCAAGCTGTGCAAGTCTGGGGAGGATGCCGGGCATCTTGTTGCCACCTGCCAGTTCCTTTTCCATATCTGCAACAACTTCGGGAATTCTGGGATCGTCCTTATGCTCGTTGAATGCGGCATAAAGGTCAAGCTCGGAGTTTTCTTCGATTTCGATACCGAGATTGTAAAGCTGCTTTATAGGAGCGTTACAAGCAAGGAAGTCCTGAGGACGAGGACCGAAGGTGATAACCTTTAAGTTTCTGAGACCGATGATAGCTCTTGCAACGGGAACGAAGTCGATGATCATATCAGCAACTTCTTCCGCTGTGCCTACGGGATATTCGGGGATGTAAGCATTGATGTTGCGCAGTGCTAAGTTATAGCTTGCATTGAGTACGCCACAGTATGCGTCGCCTCTGCCGCCTACTAAGTTGTCGCCTGTTTCTTCAGCAGCCGCAACGAACATTGCAGGACCGTCAAAGTACTTTGCAAGGAGAGTTTCAGCAGATTCGGGACCGAAGTTGCCGAGGTATACAACGAGAGCGTTGCAGCCTGCGTCCTTAAGCTCCTTTAAAGCCTGCATCATGTGTGTTTCACTTTCGATTGTTGTGGGACACTTGAAAATGTCAAGTCCCTTGTCCTTTGCAGCCTTTACTACAGCGTCACATCTCTGTGCGGAAAGGCTCATAGGGAAACAGTCACGGCTTACTGCCGCAATACCGAGTTTAACTACGGGAATGTTCTTCATAGCATTTATTTTCCTTTCTGTCTGTGGGGCTTAAAAGCCCTTATCATTTTTATTTTAACACATTAAAAACGCTTTGTCTATAGTTTTTTCAAAAAAAGTTAAACGATTACATAGAGTTTGCTTCATCAAGTTATCAACAACGATTCGCAGCATAGACATTGTTGCCAAATTTGTGCAAATATGCTTGTGTAATGTGTATATTGACAATACAATATACCCTATGATACAATACGGCTAGGAGGTACAGTCAAATGAAAAAAACCTTAATCACGTTACTGGTTCTGGCATCGCTGACGCTTTGCTCCTGTAGCAGTACGCAACAAGCCACCAGCCAGTCACAATCAGGTCAGACCACCAGTCAATCAGGAACAAATTCTTATGAAAGTTCTTCACAAGATGAAACCTCTGTGACCGATAAAACAGACCACACGGTAATGACCACGGAATTTTCCACGTATTCACCTGACGTAAAGGTAATAAACCTTATCATTACAAATCAGGGTGAGAATGAAAGCGGTTACGAAGCTTACGAGTTTTCCTTGCACAGAAAGGAAAACGGAGAATGGAAAAGAATCGACTTGAGGCCTGACGAAAACGGCTCCGCTCCCAACTTCCCTGCATTGGCAGGCGTTCTTAATCCTGGCGAAACCGTTACAAAAAAGATTGAGCTGGAAAAATATTTCGATTTACCATTACAACCCGGCGAATACAAAATAGTAAAGGGACATCTCTCTGCCGAATTCAGCGTGTCGTAAATCACGTGTTAGTCTAACGAAGCACCTGATTTCAATTCAGCATCACATCCATATATACAAACAAGGCGTTCAGAAAATCTGAACGCCTTTTCAAATCCATCAATCGCTCTTCGGCGATTGATACCGTAACCGCTCCAAAGGAGCGATATCACCAAATCCGAAGGATTTGATATCACCGAAACCGAAGGTTTCGATATCACCGTGCCAACGGCACGATATCACTGCAATTTGCTCTGCAAATTGCCATCATCTGTCCTTCAGATCCACGTAAGGTTTTTCTTCCTTTACGCTGATATAGGCGGGGCGGATTATCTTGCCCTGATTCTGTATCTCTTCGATGCGGTGGGCAGACCAACCTGCAATTCTTGATACCGCAAAGATAGGTGTATAAAGCTCACCGGGAAGCTCCAGCATTCTGTAGATAAGACCTGAATAGAAATCCACGTTGGGGCTTACGCCCTTGAACATCTGACGCTTTTCTGCAATTATCTGAGGAGCAAGCTCGGCTACCGTGTTGTAAAGCTCGAATTCCTCATCACAGCCCTTTTCTCTTGACAGCTTTTCCGCACATTCCTTCAGCACGTCCGCTCTCGGATCGGAAAGCGAATATACAGCGTGTCCCATACCGTATATGAGTCCCGCATTGTCAAAGGCCTGCTTATCAAGAAGCCTTACAAGATAGTCGGTTATCTGTCCCTTATCCCTTGTATCAATGCTCTGCTTCATATCGTCAAACATCTTTACGACCTTGATATTTGCACCGCCGTGACGGGGACCTTTAAGAGAGCCTAAAGCCGCCGCAACGGAAGAGTATGTATCAGTACCTGAGGAGGTCACTACGTGGGTTGTAAAGGTGGAGTTATTTCCGCCGCCGTGTTCTGCATGAAGCACCATTGCTAAATCCAGTACCTTCGCTTCAAGGTCGGTAAACTCTCCATCCTCACGGAGCAGATGCAGAAGGTTCTGTGCCGCACCGTACTCTGCCTTCGGCAGATGGATAAACAGACTGTCATTCTGATAATAATGTCTGAAGGACTGATAGCTGTATACCGCAAGCATCGGGAATACGGAAATAAGTCTCAGGCTCTGTCTTAATATATTCGGGATGGAAATATCATCAGGGTTATCGTCATAGGAATAAAGGGCAAGTACGCAACGGGATAAGATATTCATCATATCCTTACCGGGCGCTTTAAGTATCATATCTCTTACAAAGGAGGTGGGGAGAGTACGGATCTCGGAAAGCTCCTGACAGAAGCGGGCAAGCTCGTCCTTGTTGGGAAGCTCGGAGAAAAGCAGAAGGTACGCCGCTTCTTCAAAACCGAATCTGTCATCCCTTCTGAAGCCGTCAACTAAAGTCTTTACGTTGATACCTCTGTAATAAAGCTCACCGTGACAGGGTATATCGTTGCCGTTTTCGTCAACGTCCTTTGCCTTGATACGGGATATTTCGGTAAGGCCTGTAACAACGCCGTTGCCGTTCTTGTCACGAAGTCCCCTCTTTACCTTATATGCAGGGTACATCTCCGCTTCTATATTATTATTCATATTAGATTTGCACGCAAGCTCCTCTACGTATGGTGTTACCTCGGAATAGGATTCTCTCATTTTCATCTTCCTTTCTGATTTTACTTTTTAGTATGCTAAAGTAGATATACCTATTATAGCATTTTTTATCCGCTATTGCAAGTTTTATCAGAAATTTACAGATAAATATCACAAAATTTTCATAGTAATAAAAGGATTTTGTCAAAAATGCTGAATAATTTTGTGAATATTTTATATTGATTTTTTGTGCATTATCCCTATAGAAGATTGACTTTTCCCTGATTTTATGGTAAAATAAAGGGTGCAAATAAGACAGGGTATCTATGCCCTTTTTCAAAAACAGTTTACTGAAAGGAGATGAGGTTATGTATATCGGCAGATTCCATAAATACAAGATTGCGGCAATATGCCTTGCCAGTCTGCATGAGGAATCCCTTGCCTATACCGCAAGAACGATATCTGACGCTCTCGTTGAAAAAGGCTATAAGGTGCTTTTTTTCAACGCCTTTACGGATTTTTACAAGGTTTCACCCGCAACCGAGGGCGAGGCAAGTATATATAATCTTCTGAATCACAATCTTATAGACGTGCTGGTTATACTGCCCGAAACCATCAAGAATCCTGAGATGAACAGAAAGATAATAAATACCGCCCGTGAGCATGGCACTCCCGTTATCACGATAGACGGAGCGTATGAAGGCGCGATAAATCTCCTGTACGACTACGAGCAGGGCTTTGAGATGATGTGCCGCCACGTTATAGAGCATCACGGCTGTAAGGATGTGTTCCTTATGGCGGGTATGAAAGACAACAGATTTTCCGATGAAAGAATAGTGGTATTTAAAAAGGTACTTGCTGAGCATAATATTCCCTTTAAAGAAGAGGGCAGATTCGACTACGGCGATTTCTGGAACAATCCCACAAGAGAAGCTATGGAAAGATTCTTTGAGGGCGGTTACTCTATGCCTGAGGCTTTTATCTGCATAAACGACTCTATGGCGATAACTGTTTCAAAATTCCTCGCAGAGCGTGGCTATAAGGTACCCGAAGACATTATAGTAACAGGCTTTGACGCTACCTATCAGGCGTCGGTACACACTCTTACCGAAATTTCCTCTGCTACCATCAATACAGAGCATCTTGCCCGTACTATTGCAGAAATAAGCGACAGATGTCTTGCCGGTGAAGAGGTAGAAAATCAATACAAGATAAAATACAAGCCCCGCTTTTCCCAGAGCTGTAGATGCGGTACGGTTCAGGAAAGCTTTATGACCGAGCGTCTTCTGAAGATGGATAACTTCAATACGCTTCAGCTGTTTAACGAAACCAAGATGGCGGCCTACTACGCCAACGTAGTAGAAAAGCGAAGCTATGACGAAATGATTGCCGAGATGGTAAAATACATCGACGAGGTTTCGGGTATCTGTGTAAATACCGACTATATTTCTCATATTACCCGCAATCCTGATGACACCTACAACGGAGTATACCACAAGGAGATGCGTGCGGTATGTCAGAGAGACTGCGAAGCAACCGCTCTTGACGTTACCTTCCCTACAGAAAAGCTGATTCCCGAATTCGGCAGAATCATAAAGCGCTACAACAAGATACTCTTTGCACCGCTCAGCTTCCAGGAAAACGTAATAGGTTATTATTATTCCATCATTGACTACAACGAATATTCCTTCAGAGATGCGAAGAGACTTACCACCTTTACAAATCAGATACTTGAAAATTATAAAAACACCTGCCGACTTAAAGAGGCATATGATCACCTTGCCATGACCTACTGTATAGATCCGCTTACGGGTCTTTACAACAGAAAGGGTTATTTCACGGCAATGGAGCACGATCGTGACAAATTCACAGCGCCTTACGTGGTTATGTTCTCCATTGATATGGACAGACTGAAATACATAAATGATACCTTCGGACATACCGAGGGCGACAAGGCGATAGTTGAAGTAGCCGAGGCTATAAAATCCGTCGCAGGTGAAAACGGCGTATACGCAAGATTCGGTGGTGACGAGTTCATCCTTACTCTCCCCTGCTCCGACGATAAGCGTGAGCCTGCAAAGATAATCGGCGATCTGCGTACCCACCTTGATATATACAATAAGGAAAATGCGGACAGCGGCTACGAGGTATCAATAAGCGTAGGCTGCAAGGCGGCTGTAAATGACAAGTCGCTTAATATAAGTGAGCTTATAACCGCCACCGACCAGCTTATGTACGTCCAGAAGCGTGCTAAAAAGAATCTGCTTGCCGAGGGTAAAAAGGTAGAGGAAAACGTATCCGTAAATCCCTACGAATCCAAGATTCACGAGATATTCTCCGCAAGAAACAACGCTACCTACTTCTATATGAACTATCTCACTTCAGAATGGTACATAATGGACACAGACGATACACCTGCCTGCCTTCGTTCTGAGACGGTAGGACCTCTTCGTGCGATGTGGCTCAGCGGTAGTATCTATGAGGATGACAGAGCAAACTTTGACGAGCTGGCGCTCAAGATAAGAAGGGCTTATAACGATAAGCTGACCGAACCGCTTTTGCAGACCTCCTTCCGACTTACCGACACGGGTACTCCCTTATGGTATAATCTTATGATTATAATGATACCCGACGAGGACGGAAGGCTTAAAGAGCTTGCAGGTATGCTGACTCTTGCGACTGCTGAGGATATTATGCTGATGGAGCTTCGCAACTACTACACCACAACGGATAATCCGCTGATGGTAACAGAAGCATATTCCTACAAGCTAAATTCCAACAAGGACAAGAAATACGCCTTCATACAGTTTGATATAAAACGCTTCAAGCTGATAAACGAAAACTACGGCGAGGACGTGGGAACAGAGCTTCTGCACAGCCTTACAAGACAGCTCAAGACCTATTGCAACCAGTATCAGGTAAGTGCAAGAGTATCCGGCGATATATTCACCCTGCTTACTCCCTATGAGACCAAGGAGGATATTTACGAAATAACCTCATCGCTTCAGGAAAGAATGAAGAATTTCAGAGGTATCAGGTACGAATTTGCCTTTGGCGTATATCTTATTGAGGATATAACGGAGCCTGTCAGACTTATGGAGGACAGAGCCTCGGTAGCAAGAATCTCCATAAAGAACAATGCTATAGAAAACGTAGCCTTCTACGATGAGAGAATGCAGGAATCCCTTGAAAATAAGAAGTTCGTTGAAAACAATATGAAGTCGGCTCTTGAAGCGGAAGAATTCCTGATTTACCTCCAGCCGAAATTCAGTATTTCAAGAGAAGAGATTGTAGGCTTTGAAGCACTTGTAAGATGGAATCATCCCGAACACGGACTGATACCGCCCTTCAGATTCGTTCCGATATTTGAGGAAAACGGCTTTATCTCAAAGCTTGACTATTACGTATGGGAATGCGTCTGCAACGTACTGGGCGACTGGAAGGACCGTGGCTTCAGACTGCTTCCTATCTCTATAAACGTATCCCGTGTACATCTTAACAACGACGCCTTCCTGACCTATCTTGACGGACTTACCGAAAAGTACGGACTTGATAAGAAATATTTAGAGCTTGAAATTACTGAAAGCGTCGAGGGTGAGCATATCACCCGTATGACAAGCCTTGCCAAGGAACACGGCTATACCCTGCTGATGGACGATTTCGGTTCAGGCTATTCGTCGCTTAATACTCTGAAGAGTACAAAATTCGACGTACTGAAGATCGACAGAGAATTCCTCTCCAGCTTCTTAAATGATGAAAGAGGTAAGAAAATTATCTCCCACACTATCTCAATGTCGAAGGATGTGGGACTGGGACTTATCGCTGAGGGCGTAGAAACTCTCGAGCAAGCAAAATTCCTTCATGATTGCGGCTGTGATATAGCCCAGGGCTACTATTATGCAAAGCCGATGCCGGTTCAGGATGCAGAAAGCTATCTCACAAAATCAGAAACAAAAAAATAAGCTATCTACAGCCGTAATGCCAAAGCATTGCGGCTGTATTACAGGAGCAACATGGAGCTATTTATCACAATTATCGTATGTCTGCTTGCAGGCTGTGGCGCAGGACTCGGAACCGGCTTTGCGGGGATGAGTGCAGCGGTAGTAATAACCCCCCTTCTTACTACGTTTCTTGGAATACCTGCCTACAGCGCCATCGGTATAGCACTTGCCAGTGACGTGCTTGCCAGCGGCGTCAGCGCATACACCTATCACAAAAATAAAAATATCGATATAAAAAACGGTCTTGTTATGATGGTAATGGTATTACTGTTTACCCTTGCAGGCAGCTTTATTGCGAGCTTTGTACCAAACGAGGCTATGGGCGGGACATCGGTATTTATGACAACGCTTATGGGCATTAAATTTATAATAAAGCCTGTCAACACCACAAAGGATAAGATGAACGAAACGTCTCCGAAAAAGCGGATTGTTCAGTCGCTTATTTCGGGAGCTGTCATAGGATTTATCTGTGGCTTTGTGGGCGCAGGCGGCGGAATGATGATGCTTATGGTGCTGACGATGATACTTGGCTACGAGCTTAAAACTGCCGTCGGTACCAGCGTATTCATTATGACCTTTACCGCCCTTACAGGTGCGGCGAGTCATTTCATCATAGATGGTGATATGCCCGATTTCACGGTACTTGCCTTGTGCGTAGCCTTTACACTCATCTTTGCACGTATCGGAGCAGTCATAGCAAATAAAGTCAGCACAAAAACCCTTAACAGAGCAACGGGAGTTATACTGCTCCTGCTCGGAATAGCGGTCATCATTACTAAAATTGCAACAAAAAACGTATAAAATATGAGGCGATAAAATGAAAAAGACCTACGTTACAAGTATGCCCAATCATATAGGGGCGTTTCTCAAGGCCAGCAGATGCTTCTCTGCCCTTGGAATAAACATAACCCGTGTAAGCTACAACAAGGCTGTGGATTCTCATACGCTGTTCATCGACGCCGAAGGCACCGAGGAACAGCTGGGAAAGGCGGACGTTGAGCTTGAAAAAATCGGATACCTTCAGAATGATACCAATAAGACCAGTATCGTTCTGCTGGAATTCCGTCTGCGGGACGTACCCGGAAGCGTTACCGATATACTGACGCTGATAAACGATTTCAATTTCAACATTTCCTATATCAGCTCCCAGGAAAACGGCACGGACTACCAGCTTTTCAAGATGGGACTATACGTAGACGATCCTGACAAGATTTCCGAATTCCTTACCGAAGCGGAAAAGCTGTGCAAGGTTCGTATAATCAACTACAACAGCTCCGAAAAAATATATGACAACAGCATATTCTATAACAACTACGTTATGGGACTGTCCCAGGCAACGGGACTTTCCGAGGAGACGGGACGGGAGCTTTTGGTTCACGTAAACCTTGCAATGCAGACGTTGGACGAGCAGGGACTTTCACCCTACCGCACCTTTGACAGCATAAGCAAATTTGCCGAGCTTCTCGGTGCTTCAAAGGGAAAAGCCTTTTCTCCCAGAATAACCACCCACAAAATAACGGATAATACCGAAATCACCCTGATTGAGCCTCCCTGTGGCAGTAACACAGCCATTATAAAAAGCAACGGCAGATATTTATTCGTAGACAGCGGTTACGCCTGCTATAATGAAGAGATGCAGAAGATTTTCAGAAAGCTCATCCCTGATTTTGACGATATAAAGAAATCTATCGTAGTAACTCACGCTGACGTTGACCATTGCGGATTGCTCCATCTCTTTGACGAAATCATAGCCAGCCACAAAACTGCACTCTGTCTTTCCAACGAGTATCTCCGTCTTGACGGCTTCCGTGAAAGCAATCCCCTGCATAAGCCCTATATCAATATCTGTAAAATACTCACCTCCTACAAACCCGTAAAGCCTGATAAATTCAGCCTTTTGTGGAATAATAACGAAAATCTCACAGAACCGCTGACACAGACAGGCTTCTTCGATTTTGAGGAGCTCCATTTTGAGGTGTACGAGGGCAAGGGCGGACATCTGCCCGGTGAGATAGTGCTTATAGACTATTCAAAGCATATTGCCTTTACAGGCGATATTTATATAAACGTCAAGGGACTGACTCCCGAACAGGAAAAATATAATCAGTATGCGCCTATTCTTATGACCTCGGTGGATACCGACCCGGTGCTGTGCGCCGAGGAACGCCGTGCCATCCTGCAACGCTTAGGTGTGGGCGACTGGCAGATATTCGGTGCTCACGGCTTTAAGAAGGATTATTCGGTAAACGCTTAAAATATTATGCAATATAAAAATCCCCGTTGCTTTCGCAACGGGGATCCCTTTTGTTAAGTTAAATCAGCGATTAAACTAATTCGATTACAGCCATTTCTGCTGCGTCGCCTCTTCTGGGGCCGATCTTGATGATGCGTGTGTAACCACCATTCTTATCAGCGTACTTAGGAGCGATTTCGTCAAAAAGCTTCTTAGCAACGTCTTCCTTTGTGATGTAAGAATACACCTGACGCTTTGTGTGCAGTGTGTTGCCCTTGCCAAGAGTAATCATCTTTTCAGCAACGCTACGAACTTCCTTAGCTCTTGAAACTGTTGTGATGATCTTGCCCTTTTCAAGCAGTAATGTTACCATGCCTCTGAGCATAGCCTTTCTGTGATCGCTGGTTCTACCCAGTTTTCTTGAACCTGCCATGTTTATTTCTCCTTTCAGACAAATTGAAAGTCATTTGTTAATTGTTATCATCGTCACTTGCGAGATCAAAGCCTAATGACTGAAGCTTTGCTCTTACTTCTTCAAATGACTTCTTACCTAAGTTTCTAACCTTCATCATTTCACCCTGTGACTTGCTGATAAGGTCGTCAACGGTATTGATATTAGCTCTCTTGAGACAGTTGTAGGAACGAACTGAAAGCTCGAGATCGTCAATAGTCATAGCGAGAATATCGCTCTTACCGGATTCATTCTTATCTGCCATAAGGTCAGGCTGAAGTGCTTCATCTGACAGCTCAACAAAGGAGGTCAGATATTCGGTGAGAAGCTTGGCTGCGTATGAAACAG
This sequence comes from Ruminiclostridium sp., assembly GCA_017465545.1. Lineage (GTDB taxonomy): Bacteria > Bacillota > Clostridia > Oscillospirales > Ruminococcaceae > Ruminiclostridium_E. Next base: position 5,854 of record JAFTVY010000111.1, on the reverse strand, counting down.
CTTCCTTAGCGGAGATAGTACCATCTGTCCAGACCTCAATAACGAGCTTGTCATAGTCTATCTTCTGTCCCACACGGGCGTTTTCAACTGTGTAATTCACCTTTAAAACAGGTGTATAAATGCTGTCAACAGCAATAACGCCGATAGCCGGCTGAAGCTGCTGCTTGTTCTTTTCAGCAGACACATATCCCCTGCCTCTGTCAAGTGTGATCTCCATATAGAGCTTGGCACCGGGGCCTAAGGTTGCAATGTGCATACCGGGATCGAGAATTTCAATTTCGCTGTCAGCCTTGATGTCGCCGGCAGTTACCTCGCACTCTCCCTCAGCATCAATATAAACTGTTTTCGGGCATTCGCCATACATTTTTGCAATGAGACCCTTGATGTTAAGGATGATTTCTGTTACGTCTTCCTTAACGCCGGGAATTGTGGAAAATTCGTGCTGGATACCTTCAATCTTTACAGACGTAACGGCTACACCGGGAAGTGAGGAAAGAAGCACACGGCGAAGGCTGTTGCCTAACGTGTGTCCGTAACCGCCCTCCAGGGGTTCTAAAGTGAACATACCGTAGGTTCCATCGGGCTTTAACTTAGCGGTCTCGATTACAGGCTTTTCGAATTTTTCAAGCATTTGGTTTACCCTCCCACAAGTTTGTAAATTGTCCATATCGGAAAATCCGATTTCGTTCCGGGCAGGATTTTACGTGATGTAAAACCGCCCAGTTAATTTTAAATTACGCTTTGGCGGGCTTTGCCCTCCGTAGCGGTAGATACCGCTGCGGAATCGTAAATTAAAAATAACTGATAACATATCCGTACGGCGGATATGAAAAGAGTTTGCAAAGCAAATCGGTTATTATTTTGAATATAACTCGATGATTAAGTGTTCTGCAATTTCAAAGTCAAGCTCTTCACGCTGGAATTCTCTTGTGATCTTAGCTGACATTGCCTCTTTATTTACGTCCAGCCACAGAGGAACGAGTCTTCCGTTTGTCTGTTCAACAATCTGTGCAAACTTGGGGCTCTTCTTGCTTGTGTCGCTGACTGCAATAACGTCACCGGGCTTTACTCTGTAAGAAGGAACGTCTACCTTCTTGCCATTTACTGTGAAGTGGCCGTGAGTAACAAGCTGTCTGGATTCACGTCTTGTGATAGCCATACCCATTCTGAATACAACGTTGTCAAGTCTTGATTCAAGAATCTTGATTAAATTTTCGCCTGCAACGCCTTCCATCTTAACTGCCATCTCGTAGTAGTGGTAGAACTGCTTTTCGAGTACGCCATAGATGAACTTGAGCTTCTGCTTTTCCTTTAACTGAAGACCGTATTCACTTGTCTTCTTTCTGTTGTTAGCGTTTGCGTGACGCTTTGTTTCCTTGCTGTATCCCAGTACCATGGGAGAAATTCCTAAGGCCTTACATCTCTTTAAGACCGGCTGTCTATCTACTGCCATTTGTCAGTACCTCCGTTTTTTAAATAAATATCGTTTCTTGAATGTTTAACATTCACGCGACTCTGAGTAAACTACACTCAGTTCTTTTATCTGTTATACACGTCTTCTCTTGGGAGGACGGCATCCATTGTGAGGAATAGGAGTAACATCCTTGATAAGTCTAACCTCAAGACCTGCTGCCTGTAATGCACGGATAGCTGCTTCACGTCCGGAGCCGGGGCCCTTAACGAAAACTTCTACTGTCTTCAGACCGTGTTCCATAGCTGCCTTAGCTGCTGTTTCTGCTGCACTCTGTGCTGCGAAGGGAGTGGACTTTCTTGAGCCTCTGAAGCCAAGTCCGCCTGCTGATGCCCATGATAAAGCATTTCCCTGAAGGTCTGTAATAGTAACAATTGTATTGTTAAATGTAGACTGAATGTGAGCTGCACCGTTTTCGATGTTCTTACGCTCACGACGTCTGCGGATAACAGGCTTTTTGTTAGCGGTTGCCTTTGCCATTGTTTTACCACCTTTCTCCTGAAGTTATTACTTCTTCTTATTAGCGATGGTCTTCTTGGGACCTTTTCTTGTTCTTGCGTTTGTCTTTGTACGCTGACCACGAACGGGTAAGCCCTTGCGGTGACGTGTGCCTCTGAAGCAGTTGATTTCTACAAGACGCTTGATGTTTAAAGCAACTTCTCTTCTGAGGTCGCCTTCTAATACGATACCAAGCTCTTCGATAGCATCACGGATCTTAGCTTCATCATCATCGGTAAGTTCCTTAACTCTGGTGTCGGGGTTTACACCGGACTTTTCCAGAATATCGTTAGCGGTCTTTCTGCCTATACCGTAAACGTATGTGAGAGCGATCTCGATACGCTTTTCCTTAGGCAGGTCGATACCAGCAATTCTTGCCATATCTTTTTCCTCCTGTTAAATTTAGGGCTTAGCCCTGTCTCTGCTTGTGCTTAGGTTCCTGGCAGATTACCATAACCTTGCCCTTGCGTTTGATTACCTTGCACTTATCGCACATAGGCTTTACTGAAGGTCTAACTTTCATTTTAATATCATCCTTCCTGTAATAGTAGGCTTCCGGGATTTCTCCCGCTTAACTTCGAATTACTTGGCTCTCCATGTAATTCTGCCTTTTGTAAGATCATAAGGTGACATTTCAACAGTTACCTTATCACCGGGTAAGATACGAATGAAATTCATACGCAGCTTGCCGCTTACATGTGCCAGAATCTTGTGGCCATTTTCCAGCTCAACCTGAAAAGTTGCATTCGGCAGTGCTTCCAGTATCTTGCCGGTTACTTCGATTACATCTTCTTTAGACAAGCTTAATCACTCTCCTCGGCGATGTCTGTCCCGTCACTTAACGTGCGCAGGACTGTTCTTAACTTTTTATCAGTCAAATCCGTAATATCCAAAACCGTGTTGGTTTTCGCAAGATGGAGCGGATTCTTCTTTTTCGGGTTATCAAGCTTTCTTAACTTGCCGTCGGCAATATAAACAAAGCCTGCTTCCTCTCTGACGATAACGTGCAGCAGTCCGCTGTCGTGTCCCGCCTTGCTTTTTACGACCATTCCTATCCTGATTGCTTCACGATACATAAGAGTCCTCCGTTACTTCGGATGATGCATTTCGCTCATCGTAAGAATCAGCGGCTCGCCGTTCGTGATTGCGATAGTATGCTCAAAGTGAGCGCTGTAGTTATGATTTGCTTCCACCACTGTCCATTTGTCAGGGAGGATTATAACCTCAGCCGTCGTTTCGTTTATCATAGGCTCTATGCAGATGGTCATGCCCGGAACAAGTCTTACGCCTCTGCCGGGCTTACCAACGTTAGGAACGTCGGGAGCCTCGTGCATATCCTTGCCGATGCCGTGACCGATAAATCTTTCAACTACATAATAGCCTCTTGATTCGCAGTAAGTCTGTACGGCATTTGAAATATCACCGATGCGGTTGCCCGCTACAGCCATCTTTATTCCCTCGTAAAGAGCCTCTTCAGTAACCTGTAAAAGCTTTTTCGCTCTTTCGGGAACCTCGCCCACCATAAAGGTGTAGGCGTTGTCACCGTTGTAGCCATCACATTCTACAGTCACGTCGACAGAAACTATATCTCCGTCCTTGATGATTTTCTTTTTTGAGGGGATACCGTGAATAAGCTCCGAGTTTACCGAGATACAAGCACTGCCTGTAAATCCGCAATAGCCGAGGGAGGAAGGGATAGCTCCCTTTGATACGATAAAATCGTGAATGATCTTATCCAGCTCCCAGGTACTCATACCGGGCTTTATTGCATTGCCCGCAACTATGAGTGACTCGGCGGCTATGCTGCTCGCCTTTTTCATGGTTTCAATTTCTCTTGCCGATTTAACCTGAATCATCAGTTTTACCTCTGTGAAAAGCTCTTACGCTTCTACAGCAGCAAGTGTAAGCTTGGAGGTTTCGGAGATTTCTTCCTGACCTTCAACTGTTACCAGCTTGCCCTTAGCCTGATAGAAGTCCTTTAAAGGAGCTGTCTTTTCGTAGTAGGTTTCGAGTCTTGAAAGTACAGTTTCAGGCTTGTCATCAACTCTCTGTACAACGTTTGCGCCGCAGAGGTTGCACTTGCCTTCTACCTTTGTAGGCTTGAAGTCTACGTGGTAGGAAGCGCCACAGCCTTCGCATACGCGTCTGCCGGAAAGTCTTGCGATGATCTTTTCATCTGCAACTGCGATTTCAATAACCTTATCAATCTGAACGCCCATTGCTTCGAGTGCTTCTGCCTGAGCTACTGTTCTGGGGAAGCCATCGAGAATAAAGCCGTTCTTTGCATCATCCTGTGCGATTCTGTCCTTTAATATGCCGATTACAACGTCATCAGGAACAAGGTCGCCTCTGTCCATGCACTCTTTTGCTGCAAGACCTGCGGGTGTGCCGTTCTTTACAGCTTCTCTTAACATGTTACCTGTTGAGATAGCAGGGATGCCGAGCTTATCGCATACAACCTCTGCCTGAGTGCCTTTGCCTGCACCGGGAGCACCTAAGAAAATTAAATTCATAATAAGTTCCTTTCTGCTGGTCAATTATTCAAGAAAGCCCTTGTGATGACGCATCATCATCTGGCTTTCAAGAACACGAACCGTTTCAAGAGCAACACCTACAACGATGAGGATCGTTGTACCGCCCAGTGACAGACCCTGAAGTCCTGTCAGGTTGGAGAAGATGATAGGGAATATTGCGATGATAGCAAGGAATATTGCACCTACGAGTGTTATCTTTGAAAGCGAATTGTGGATGAAGTCGGATGTGGGCTTGCCGGGACGATAACCCGGGATAGCACCGTTGTTCTTCTTGAGATCGTTCGCAATCTGAATGGGGTTGTACTGCATCGAAACGTAGAAGTAGTTGAATGCGATGATTAAGAAGAAATAGAGTATAGCGTAAACAGGGTGGTTAGAACTGAATACCTGCATCACACCACTCCAGAAGCCGTGTCCTGAACTGGGTGTTACGCCGAACATCATACCTATAGAGGTAGGTAAAGTCATAATTGTCATAGCGAAGATGATGGGCATAACGCCTGCCATAGCAACCTTGATCGGAATATGCTGTGACTGACCGCCGTACATCTTTCTGCCGACTACTCTCTTTGCATACTGAACGGGGATTCTTCTCTCCGCATTTGTCATAAGGATTACGAATGCAATCATTACAACGTAGATAACGAGGATGAGGGGAACGAATACCCAGTTTGCAGCGGGGTTAACCTCGATCTGCTTGAAGAGAGTCATTATCATGTTGGGTACGCCTGAAATGATACCTGCGTAAAGAATCATCGAGATACCGTTGCCGATACCGTGCTGGGTAATGAGATTACCAAGCCAGATGATAAGTGACGCACCTGCTACGAAGCAGGCAACAATGGTTACTGCCGCAAGAACGCCCTCAAAGCCCTTTGTGTATAACACAGCTTCAACGTTACGAAGAGCGAGATAATATGCAACAGCCTGGAATAATGCAATGCCCAAAGCTACAAATTTTGTTATTGTGTCTAACTTTTTGCGGCCCACATCGCCTTCCTTCTGCAGTCTTTCGAGTGCAGGGATCGCAACAGCTAAAAGCTGTACGATGATGGAAGCGTTGATGTAAGGTGAGATTGACATAGCAAGTAATGTACCCTTGCTGAGCGCACCACCTGTGAGCGCATCAAGATAGTTCATAATTGTTCCATCCGTGGGGGAGATGAGGTTTTTAACCGCATCGGGATCCAGGAAGGGAACAAATATTGAAGAACCAAAACGGAAAATTACAACGATGAGCAATGTAAATAAAATCTTTCTGCGAAGCGAGGGATCAGCCCACGCATTTCTGAAGACTTGTAACATTACAGCACCTCTGCCTTTCCGCCGGCAGCTTCGATCTTGGACTGTG
>JAFTVY010000110.1 GCA_017465545.1 Ruminiclostridium sp. | reverse complement strand
GTTCCAAGGGGCGGTAGCCTAAACTTTATGAAAATTGCATTTTCATAAAGTCACGCAGTCCTATCGGACTGCTCCCAGCCCCAGCAGTTCGCAGAACTGCGACAATTTCGGCAAATACTTTTGCCGAAATATATTCCCTAAGGGGGAAGGGGGTCTGGGGGTTGGGGGCTACAATAACCCCAGCGGAGCGTCAAACTTAAAATTCGTCTTCTTCGTCTCTGGCGTTCCAGAGCTCTACAAGGCGGAGCATTTCTTCTTCTGTAAGGGAGATGCCCTTGCCCATTCTGCTGTGGTCGGGTGACCAGGAACGGATATCGTATTTAGGCTCACGGTCGTTCCAGCTTACCATATTAAGCTCGATATTGTACTTGCCCTCGCTGATTACACCGAGCTCCTTTGTAATTTCATACTTGAATTCTGCCATTTTATTTTTCTCCTTTTTGTTATTATATTTTACTTGTCCTTTGTCTTTCTGACTTTGGCAAGTCTTGTACTGTCCGCTACCACCACGTTATCAAATACACAGCTGTATCTGGGTGGAATGAGCTTATTAAGATGCAGTTTTCCGAAATACCAGTGGGAAAATTCCACGCTGTCCTGAACCTTGTCAAGATATGTATTTATATGATTTCTGCTCATACTGCCCACTTCGATAAATTCCGCAATCTTTGAAGAAGGCTCGTAGGATATGATAAAATCCACCTTGTTTCCGTTCTTTTCAAGATTTCTGATACCTTCGCAAAGCTCTTCTTCGGTGGGTATCTCGGCAATCCATTTGCTCTCCTCGTCGGGCTCAAGATAAGAATTATTCTCCTCGCTCTGTCCTCCGCCAAAGGTGAATATCTTTTTACCTGCTATCTCATAGCATTGTCCACGCATAAGCTGACGCAGATTGCCGCTTATAACTCTTACCTTGCCACCGCACCATTCTTCTACCGGGTACTGTGTCAGAAGACTGTAGTTTTCATGTACGCCCTCTACAAAAAGAACGTTATATTTCTTTTTGCCGAGTGATTTAAGTATCTTCTTTTCCTTGTCGTCTCCGCTCCATATACAGCCGAAATCCCCCGTAATTATAAGGGCGTCGTTCTTTTTAAGCCGTTTTAACAGCGGATTTTTGAACCTTGTCAGATCTGCGTGCAGATCTCCTGTTACCATTATCATATTGTACTTCCTTTATCTGCTCCAGTCAATAGGAGTCAGATTATTTTTTACTAAAAATTCGTTTATCTTTGAAAAATGCCTGCATCCGAAAAAGCCGTTGTATGCCGATAAGGGACTGGGATGTGCGGCGGTGAATATCCCGTGGTGGCTGTTTTTTATCAGCGACAGCTTCGCCTTTGCATTGCCGCCCCACAGCACGAAGGCTACGGGAGTCTGCTTTTTATCAAGTAGCTCTATTATTCTGTCGGTGAGTATCTCCCAGCCCTTTCCTCTGTGACTGCCTGCCATACCCTCACGGACTGTAAGAGAGGTGTTCAGCAGTAATATTCCCTGCTTTGCAAGGCCTGTCAGATCGCCGCTGTTCATATCCCTTGTGATGCCTAAATCGGTCTGCATCTCCTTGTAGATATTCTTTAAGGAAGGCGGCGGTACGATTCCCTCCTGCACCGAAAAGCACAGCCCGTGCGCCTGTCCTACACCGTGATAGGGGTCCTGACCTAAGATAACCACCTTGGTATCCTTGTAGGAAGTATATTTAAGAGCGTTATATATACTGTCGGCAGGGGGAAATATATTATAGCTTCTGTACTCCGTCACAAGAAAGCTACGGAGCTTTTTATAATATTCCTGCTCCCATTCGCCCTTTAAAAGCTCGTCCCAGTCATTGCCGATGTTAACCATTTCCGTCACCTATTTTCCGTCTCGCATAGTCAAAAAGATACTGCTGTGCAATACCCTCGTTACCCTTTATACAAAGGGGTAGCCCGTCGGGATAGAACTCGGCTATTACCCGCTTTATCCATACGTCCTTAGGTAGCGCTTCGGTCTTGTGATAACCGAAAAGCAGTACGCAGTCCGCTACCTTTTCGCCTACTCCCTTTATCTTTTTGAGCTGCTCCTTTGCCCTTTCATAATCCATATCGTAAATATCGGATAATACTATTTCTCCGCTTTGCAGTCTGCTCATCGCATCCGCTATGTACTTTGCACGAAAGCCTGCCCGAAGGGGTGCAAGCTCCTCGGCGGTAATGCCGTAAAGCCTTTCCTCCGTGGGAAAGAGATAACCGAAATCCTTCTTTTCTCCGTACATCTCGCAGAGCCTTTCTATTATCCCCGATATTCTTTTTATGTTGTTATTCTGGGATATGATAAAGCTTATCAGCGTCTCAAAGGGTGCCTGCCTTAAAATTCTGATTCCGCTTTTTTCCTTGCAGGCCTCTTTTAAATGCCCGTCAGCGGAGAATTTTTCTATCAGCGCCTTGTAGTCGGTATCCATATCAAAATAATTATTCCAGAAGGGGACGTCGCTTTCTTCTGTATCATAGATAGTTATTCTGTTCTGCTCTTTTCTGAGCTTTAAAAACTTATCCCCTACGATACCGCAGTACAGTCCGCCCTCTTCCCTGAATCTGAACGCCTGACCGCAGAAAAGTATCTGATCCGGCTCAAAATTCTCACAGGTAAAGCTGTAATCCATAAAAAATCTACCTTGTTTTATACTTAAATTTCAAAATATGCTTGATTATTTGCTTCTTTTATAATACAATATAAATATAAAAAAAACAAGTCTTATTTTTTACAGAAATGAAAATTCTGTCGGAAAAGGGCTTTGAAGCACGAAAAGAAAATAATACCGAAGGGAAGAAATACCATGAGAGAAAGCATACTTACAATACCCGTAAACGAAGTCTTTGAGCCCAGAGAGGGTTGTCCCATCTGCCGTATGAGAGACACGGTAGAACAGCACATCTGCGAATATATCATGGGTGCCGCTATGATGGAGCCTGACGTAAGAATAGAAACAAATAAGCTCGGCTTCTGCTTTACCCATTACGGTCAGCTTATGAAGCAGAATAATCGTCTGTCCTTAGGACTTATGCTCAACAGCCATCTGGAGGAAATGAGAACGGATATATTTGAAAAGAAGGGTATCTTTGCTCCGAAGGACGCCAAGGCAAAAAAGGCGGCGGCTATTACCGAAACCTGCTTTGTATGCTCTAAGGTACAGTGGGGTATCGACCATATGCTGGAGACTGTATTCACTATGTATGCAAAGGACGGCAAGTTCAAGAACCTTTTCAAGAGTCAGGAATATTTCTGTGTTCCCCACTATCATTATCTTGTTGAAAAGAGTGCGGATAAGATGGCAAAGGCGGACAGAGCCGACTTCATAAAGGCGCTGGATGAGATAATCATAAACTATGCAAAGACTCTTAACAGCGACGTAAACGACTTCTGCAACAGCTTTGACTACCGCAATGCAGGTAAGCTCCACAGCGCTGAGATGGAACACGTAAGAAGCTCGGTAGAAAGAGCGGTTACCTTCCTCACCTCAAGAAAACCTGAAGGAAAGTAAAATTTTATCGGGAGGATATTATATATTCTGACTAATTTTATGGTAATATTTACTGAAAATAGTGTGAAATATATTGAAATCCTTGAGAAAATATAGTATAATAGAAGAACTACATGGCTTTTAAAGCATCTGCCCGTAAAAATAAATAAGGGCGCAGTAAGAAAGGTAACAAATATGACAAGAAAGAATACAGCGGCAACCATAGTAACGATAGTAGTTGCTGTGCTTGCTATAGCCGCTACACTTTTCCTGCTCTACAAGATGTCACAGGAGCAGACACAGGAAAATGATTACGTCTACGTTCCCTCCGAGGAGATAAATAACGAAATGAACGACAACGCGGTTATTCTGATAAAGAACAACTGCGAGGTGTTCAGAGTATTTTTACAGTATGGCCTTGCCTATGAGCCTGAGCCCTACAACAACCTCCCCGAGGACAAGCTCTATACTGTAAAGAGCGATAAATATTCCACTATGGCAGACCTTGAAAAGCTGGTAAATTCCACCTTTGTGGAAAAGGAAGCCGAAAGGATACTGACCAACGTAAACGGTAACGGTGCGGTATTTGCCGAGGAGACCAACTACGATGGCGAAAAGGGTATCGGTCTTGCTATGGCGATGGTGGACAAGGACGGACGTTTCAAGGGTATCGCATACGAATATTCCTGGACAAGCCCCAGAGTTATTTTAAAGCCTCAGTCCAATAGCGAGTGCCTTATAGAAATCGAGCTTCAGCGTGAGGGCGAGACCTCAGGCGATAATGCAAAGCTTACCGCAACCATGACCAAGGCAAACGGCAAATGGCTTCTTGAAAAGCTGGTTTACTGACAGGCTATGGAAAAAAAGGACAATAAAGGCGAAAATCCCGTAAAGACCTACGCTATCGTAAGTCAGCTGGGCTTCAATATAATAACTCCCCTGCTTATATTCATCTGGGGTGGCAGCGTACTTGTCAGCAAGATGGGACTTCCCGACTGGGTAATGGCTCTCTTTGTGGTAACCGGCATATTCGTTATGCTGTGCGGTACGATAAGCTATCTTCTACAGCTTATAAAACGCTACGACAAGGGTGATGACAAGAAGGCACAGAAGGTAGTAAGCTCAAGACGGGACAACGATTATTACGATGATTCTATAAGAAAAAAATATGAGTAAGAAACTGAAAAACAGCGTGACCGTAAAGGAGATAAAGGCACTGCTCCCCTTCTTTATAGGCGGACTTGTGCTGATGCTCCTTGTGTGCGTTCCCCTGATGCTGGGCGGAGTGGGTGATTATACCCTTATAACGGGAGCTGTGGCAGGCACTCTGGTTGCCTTCGTTAATTTTGTGCTTTTAGGCGTGACTGCAGAAAAATCGCTTTATATGGGTGAAAAGAAGTCACGGCTGTATATGAACGGCAGTTATGCCGTAAGATATATCGGTATGTTCCTCATACTGGCAGTACTGATGTATTTTAAGCTTATAAATCCCGTAACGGCACTTATCCCGCTTTTCATTCCGAAAATAGGCTATACGGTGCTGGCTCTTAAAGAAAAAAGCGAATTTTAAATAATCCGAAAGGAAAAAAAGTTATGGCAACAGACCTTCTCAAAACTGCGGCGGAATTTTCCGTACAGGGCCCTATATGGTCCTTTGACTTCTATATAGGCGATTATCACGTGATAATCAGCGAAAGTATAGTGGTACAATGGATAGTTATGGCTGTACTTGCCGTAGTATTTTTCATTTTAGGCAGAAACCTGAAGGTGCGCACCACCTCAAGAAGACAGATGGCGGCTGAATATCTTGTGGGACTGTTCAGAAATATGGTAAGAGATACAATGGGCGAAAAGTATCACAAATACACCGCATATATCGGCGCTCTCTTCTGCTTCTCCATACTGAACAGCTTATCAAGCCTTTTCGGCTTCCGCTCTCCTACCTCGGATTTATCGGTAGTAGCGGCGTGGGGACTGGTTACCTTCGTGCTCACCCAGAGAAACAAGTTTAAGACAGGCGGCGTCAAGGGATTTTTCAAGGGCTTTGTCGAGCCTCTGCCCTTCATGCTTCCCTTCAACATAATCGGTGAAATAGCAAACCCCGTATCCCAGACGCTCCGTCACTTTGCAAATATTCTTGCAGGCTCGGTTATCGGCGGACTTATCTATTTCGCATTAGGACAGATTGCAAACGGACTCGGCTCCATCGGTCTGCCCGCAATTCTTTCTCTTTATTTTGACTGCTTCTCGGCATTCATTCAGGCATACATCTTCTGTACTCTTACAATGGCTTACGTATCGGGTGCAGATTGTTCAGAAGACTAAAGGATATATAAACCCCTGGTTTTATATAGATATTAAAAAATTACCTGCAATGCAGGATAAAAAACGGAGGATTCTATTATGGAAAACTTATCACAGGCAATCGTACTCGGTGCATCTGCTATAGGCGCAGGTCTCGCAATGATCGCAGGTCTCGGCCCCGGTATCGGTGAAGGCTACTGCGGCGGTAAGGCTGTAGAGGCAATCGGCAGACAGCCCGAAGCATCCGGTGCTATCACAAGAACAATGATCATCGGTGACGCTCTTGCAGAAACAACAGGTCTTTACTCACTGGTTATCGCGCTTCTTTTAATGTTTGCTAACCCCTTTATCGGTCAGCTTTAATTAAAATCAAGGGTAAAGCCCTCAGAAAGGACTGAAGAACAATGATAGAACTGCTTAATATTGCGGAAGAAACTGCGACGACGCAGGGACAGTTTTCGCTGGTAAGCATTGATCCCAATACTATTGTCTTCACTCTGATCAATACGCTGATAATCTTCCTTATCTATTTCTTTTTCCTGCATAAGCCCGTTTGCAAGATACTTGACCAGCGTGCTGAAATGGTAAATAAGGAAATGGACGAGGCTGAACAGGCTAAAAACGAAGCAGCTGCTGTAAAGGCTGAATACGAACAGCGCTTACAGGAGTCCAAGGAAGAAGCAAACAAAATCGTGGCAGAGGCTACAAAGAAGGCTCAACAGCGTGAAACTGAAATCATAGCGTCTGCAAACGAAGAAGCGGCACAGCTCAAAAAGCGTGCAGAGGAATCTATCGAAAAGGAAAAGAAGAAGGCTATAAACGAAATCAAGGAAGAGATTTCCGAGATGGTAGTAATGGCGGCTTCAAAGGTTGCCGAAAAGGAAATTTCCGAAAAGGACAACGAAAAGATTATCGATACGGTTCTTTCGCAGATCGGAGAGAACGACTGATAGTCACTTATTTGAAAGGAGGGGACGAGGATGCAAACAGCATACAAAACCTATGCCGAGGCTTTATTTTCTCTTGTAACAGAGGAAAAGGAAGAGGAGCTGACGCAGGTTTTTTCTGACCTTAACGGTATAGCAGGTATCTTTAAAGCAGAGCCTGATTTTATAAAACTGCTCAAAGTACCCACGATCCCTGTAGATGAAAAGCTTGCTGTCATAAAGGAAGTATTTGAAGGAAAGATTCACGTCTACGTGCTGAATTTCCTTTACGTGCTGACGGAAAACGGCAGAGCAGACAGCTTTTCAAAGATACTTGAATATTTCACTTCGCTTTATAATGATAAGATGAATCTTGTAGACGTTACGGTAACCTCGGCAAGAGAGCTTGGTAGCGATACAGTCGAAAAGATAAAGGCGAAGATGACAAAGGTTACGGGCAAGACCGTAAACCTTACGCTTAAAACCGACACGTCAGTTATCGGCGGTGTGGTAATAAGCTATGGCAATACTGTCATTGACGGAAGCGTCAGGTCAAGACTTGAAAGACTGAAGGCAGATATTGCAGGCACTATTGCATAATGCAAGGCTAAAAACACAGAAAGGATGAATCTCCAATGGATTTACGCCCAGAAGAAATAACCGGCATAATCAAATCCCGTATAAGAGATTACGGCTCAAAGCTCCGTTTAGAGGATACAGGCACAGTCGTTACCGTAGGTGACGATATTGTTCGTATACACGGTCTTGAAAAGTGTATGATGAACGAGCTTTTAGAATTCGAAAACGGTGTGCGTTGTATGGCACTCAACTTAGAGCAGGATTTCGTAGGTGCGGTTATGCTTGGCTCGGATGCGGGTATAAGAGAAGGCGACACTGTAAAGCGTACAGGCTCAGTCGTTGCAGTTCCCGTAGGTGACGAGCTTCTCGGCAGAGTAGTAAACGCACTTGGTCAGCCTATAGACGGCAAGGGTGCGATACTCAGCACGGAAACAAGACCTATCGAAAAGATAGCTCCCGGTATCATCACAAGAAAATCAGTAAACGTACCCTTACAGACAGGTATCAAGGCTATAGACTCCATGATTCCTATCGGCAGAGGACAGCGTGAGCTTATCATCGGTGACAGACAGACAGGTAAGACTGCTATCGCCATCGATACGATCATAAATCAGAAGAAGACAGACGTTATCTGTATATACGTTGCTATAGGTCAGAAGGCTTCCACAGTTGCAAACGTGGTTGATCAGCTTAAAAATGCAGGCGCTATGGATTATACCATCGTAGTAGCCGCAACCGCAAGCGAGCTTGCTCCCCTTCAGTACATTGCTCCCTATTCAGGCTGTGCAATGGGTGAATATTTTATGGAGCAGGGTAAGGACGTTCTCGTAGTATACGACGACCTTTCAAAGCACGCCGTAGCATACAGAGCACTTTCCCTTCTCTTAAAGAGACCGCCCGGACGTGAAGCGTACCCCGGTGACGTATTCTATCTGCATTCAAGACTGCTTGAAAGAGCGGCAAACTTAAATGAAGAATACGGCGGCGGCTCTCTCACAGCTCTGCCTATCATCGAAACTCAGGCAGGCGACGTATCCGCATACATCCCCACTAACGTAATCTCCATTACCGACGGTCAGATATTCCTTGAGACCGAGCTTTTCCATGCAGGTGTAAGACCTGCCGTTAACCCCGGTATCTCGGTATCCCGTGTAGGTGGTAATGCACAGATAAAGGCGATGAAGAAGGTAGCGGGTACCTTAAAGCTCGATTACTCACAGTTCAGAGAATTACAGGCATTCTCCCAGTTCGGTTCCGACCTTGATAAGGATACAAAGGACAGACTGGCAAAGGGTGAAAGAATCGTAGAGGTATTAAAGCAGGGACAGAATACCCCTATTGCCGTTGAAAATCAGGTAGCTATAATCTATGCGGTTATCAACAACTACCTTACGGAAATCCCCCTTGAAAAGGTAGCGGCATTTGAAAAGGACCTTTACAAGTACCTTGAAGAAAGCCATCCCGAAATTCCTTCCGCCATCCGTGAGGAAAAGGTGCTTTCTCCCGAAACGGAAGAAAAGCTGAAGGCGGCTTTAGAAGAATTCGTAAAGAATTATGTATGATGAAAGGACGGTCATAGTATGAAAAAGGCTTCATTTGTACTGAGCATAGTTGCTCTCAGCATCTCTGTACTGACTCTTGCAATTACAGTGCTTGAACTGTTCTTCAAGAAAACTAATTATATTGACAGCAATACGTTCTGATGAAGGAAATTTTACTGGCATTGGCATTCCCCTTCGGGGCGATAATAATATGCATTATAATCTACGTCATAGCAAGAATTTATTTCGCTATAAGAGACGGCAGAAGCAAAAGACGTAATGCAGTCCCCGTATTATCCGCCTCGGAGCAGGAAAAACTTAATAACGATATGCAGAACAACCCGCTTCTGAAGGAGTCTCTCGCTGTGGCTGAAGAAGAGATAGCCGCAATGGAGCAGACGGAAGCTTTCAGGCAGGTATGCGAAAGGATAGAAAAAATCAGAAAGCAGGGTGAGCTTCAGGGCATCGAAAACGCCGTAACCGGCGTGCATACGGCAGGTAGTATGATATTACTCGGCTCGGTGTTCAGAGTTGACGAGGACTGGAATTATATCCCCCTCGAAAATTTCGGCTATGAGCAGAATAAGCAGGCGTGCCGTTTCGGTGAGAGCGAGGATATGCGTATCGACATCTCTCCCCATCTTTCCGATACCGAGGTCATAGCTCTCAATATGGCTGTCACAAGGTATCTTGATAAGGGCAGAGGAATGTTTGAAACAGAATTTTTTGACCTTCCGATAATGGAAGCACCCAAAAAAATTTCGATAGTCTGCAAGGCGGAGTTCTCCGACGGTACCCCCGTTACTCTGAACTTCGGCAGACCACCCTTCAATACGGCTTATTCCGTACTGAAAAAGGAATTTTTCAAAAGTTAATTTTAATCTAACGAAAGGCGGTGATGATTTGGCTTCGGGGAATATGAAGGACATCAAGCGCAGAGTAAAAAGCGTTGAGTCCACCATGCAGATAACCAAGGCAATGGAGCTTGTAGCCTCTTCAAAGCTACGAAAGGCAAAGCAGAGAGCCGAGGAGGCACGTCCCTTCTTTGAGGCTCAGTACGAGCTTATGTGTAAAATAGCAGGTGAAACCGAAGGCTTCAGCACTGTTTTTACCCGCAGAAGAGAAATAAAGAACAGACTTTTCATCGTCATTGCAGGCGACAGAGGAATGGCGGGCGGCTATAATACCAATATCATAAAGCTTGTTACCCAGGCTCACGAAAAGGATAAGGTAAAGCCCAAAATTATCGCCATAGGCAAAAAAGCGGTGGATTACTTCACAAAGCACGGCTACGAGGTAGTGGCAGAATATCCCGGTCTTGCAGAAACCATTAAAACGGCGGATGCGGCTGACATCTCCAGAATGGCTCTTGATATGTTTACCGAGGGCGCAGTGGATGAGATTCAGATATTCTATACCCAGTTCATATCAGCTTTAGTACAGACGGCTACACAGATGGGTATAATTCCCGTAAATCCCCCCGTAGGCAACATAGTACCCGACAACAAGGCGGGCACTAACTACGATCCCAGTCCCGAAGCGGTATTCAACCGTGTTATTCCGAGACTTACGGCAAGTATAATCATTTGTGCAGTAAACGAATCCTACGCTTCTGAGCAGGGCGCAAGAAGAACTGCAATGGAAAATGCAACGGACAATGCAGAAGAGATGATAGGAACGTTATCTCTCCTTTATAACCGTGCAAGACAGGAAAAGATCACAAACGAGCTTAACGAAATCGTATCAGGTGCCAACGCATTATAACGATTATAACGATAGTACGATCTATTTTAATCTAAATGAAAGGACAGGAATAGTCTTATGCCTCAGAACATAGGCACAGTAGTGCAGATAATCGGTGCGGTACTTGATATTAAGTTCCCCCCTGAAAATCTGCCTGAACTGCTTAACGCAATAGAAATCGAGCATGACGGCAAAAAGCTTACCGTAGAGGTTGCACAGCATATCGGTGACGATACGGTACGTTGCATCGCTATGGGTGCTACAGACGGTCTTGTAAGAGGCTTACCCGCTGTAGATACGGGCGCTTCTATCCGTGTACCCGTCGGCAGAGAAACTCTCGGTAGAATTTTCAACATTTTAGGCGAGGCGGTTGATAACAAGCCCCAGCCACAAACAGAAGAAAAGTGGGAGATCCATCGTCCCGCTCCTACCTTTGAAGAACAGGAAGGCTCTACACAGGTACTTGAAACGGGTATCAAGGTAGTTGACCTTATCGCTCCCTACTTAAAGGGCGGTAAGATCGGTCTGTTCGGCGGTGCAGGTGTTGGTAAGACGGTTCTTATCATGGAGCTTATCAACAACATCGCAAAACAGCACGGCGGTCTTTCGGTATTCTCAGGTGTAGGTGAACGTACAAGAGAAGGTAACGACCTTTACGAAGAAATGAAGGAATCAGGCGTTATCGAAAAGACAACTCTTGTATACGGACAGATGAACGAACCTCCGGGAGCAAGAATGAGAGTAGCTCTCTCAGGTCTTACAATGGCGGAATATTTCCGTGATAAAGAGGGACAGGACGTGCTTCTCTTTATCGATAACATATTCAGATTTACCCAGGCGGGTTCAGAGGTTTCAGCGCTTCTCGGCCGTATGCCTTCAGCGGTAGGTTATCAGCCTACTCTTGCTACGGAAATGGGCGCACTTCAGGAAAGAATCACTTCTACAAAGAAGGGCTCTATCACCTCCGTTCAGGCGGTATACGTACCTGCGGACGACCTTACCGACCCTGCTCCTGCTACCACCTTCGCACACCTTGACGCTACTACGGTATTATCAAGAGCTATCTCCTCAATGGGTATCTTCCCTGCGGTTGATCCCCTTGATTCTACCTCCCGTATCCTGACTCCCGAAATCGTAGGTCAGGAGCATTACGAGGTTGCAAGAGCGGTACAGTCCATTCTCCAGCGTTATAACGAATTACAGGATATTATTGCGATCCTCGGTATGGACGAGCTTGACGAAGAGGACAAGCTGACG
>JAFTVY010000005.1 GCA_017465545.1 Ruminiclostridium sp. | reverse complement strand
TGATACCGCAAATCAGAAATCCTTCTGGGTTGCAGGCGGTGAAAAGTTACCCGAGGGTATCACCTTAACCGCTGACGAAGGTTGGGAAATCGACAGCATAACAGCATCAATAAACGGCGGTTTGGCTGTAAACGTGACAGATATTTTTGACGTTGTTATAAGCGGTGATACGGTTATAAACGTTACTACAAAGGATGTAAAAGCACCTGTTATAAGCGGCATTACAGATGGCTCAAATTACTGCGGAACTATAACCTTTACCGTAACGGACGATAGTGACGTAAGCGTTACGATAAATAGAGAAGTTGCCCAGCCCGATGCAAACGGCGTATATACAATTGTAGGCAATACCTCGGCTTACGGAATCAAAGCAACAGACTCCTTCGGCAACGAAACATTATATTCTATAACAGTTTACGAGACACATCCCAGCCTGTCAAATCATCAGGATAACGGTGATGGCACACATACGGGCGTCTGTGATTTCTGTAACGAAAACGTAATTGAAGATCACAATTTCGGTGACTGGTACTCTACAGGTGAAACAACGCATGAACAAATCTGCGAGGATTGTTACTACACTAAAACCGATGGTCATAGTATGGGTGACTGGGAGTCGAATGACGGAAACACTCACGGCAGAGAGTGCAGTGTTTGTCACTATCTTGAAAATTCAGGTCACAACTTCGGTGAGTGGAGTGATTGTTACAATACAGATACGCACATAAGAATATGTGAAGACTGTGGATATATAGATGAAGCAGAACATAACTTCAGCGAATGGACAGAAGAAGAAAATACAGGTAAGCACAAAAGAGAATGTACAGATTGCGGTCACACAGAAGACGCAGAACACGTTTTCGGTGAATGGACCGACAATCACCAGTCGGGCAAGTGTGAAAGAGAATGTGAGACCTGCGGATACGTAGAAGAAGCAGATCACATTTTCGGAGAATGGACAGATAATCACCAGTCAGGCAAGCACGAAAGAGAGTGTGAGACCTGCGGACACGTAGAAGAATCAGATCACGATTTCGGCGAATGGACAGATAATCACCAGTCAGGCAAATGCGAAAGAGAGTGTGAGACCTGCGGACACGTAGAAGAAGCTGAACACGATTTCGGTGACTGGGAGGATATCCCGGAATCAGGACAGCACAAAAGAGAATGTGAAAACTGCGGTCATACGGAAACCGGCGATCACAACCTCAACGACTGGACACCGCACATAGAGTCAAACACCCACAGAGCATACTGTTTAGATTGCGGACTTCTCGTAGCAGAGCCTCACTCCATGAGCGAATGCGAAGAATACGACGACCTGCAGCATATCAGAAGATGTGAAGATTGCGCCTTCTTTTTGTTAGGAGACCACACCTACAGTGAGTGGAGGGATAACGCCGAAACAGGTAAGCACGAAAGAGAATGTGAAGGTTGTGGTCGCTTAGAAGAAGCAGAGCACAATATGGAAGAGTATTCAGAATACGATACGTCTAACCATATAAGATTTTGTACGGATTGTGGTTCTTACTACGAGATGGAAGCTCATATATATGGTGCCTGGGAAGAGATTGCTAATACAAACAATCATAAACACGAGTGCCTGATTTGTGGTTATACTGAATATCGCAGTCATAACTATGGCGATTGGACAGATAACGCCGAAACAGGTAAGTGCGAAAGAGAATGCGAAGACTGCGGTCGTGTGCAGGAAAATGAGCACAATTTCGATGAGTGGGCAAATAATCCCGACACAGATAAGCACGAAAGGATCTGCAGAAACTGCGGACATATAGAGGATTCAGAACACGTTTTCAGCGAGTGGGAACATAATCCCGAATCAGGCAAATGCGAAAGAAAATGTAATACCTGCGGATATACAGAAGAAGCAGAACATATTTTCGGTGAGTGGACAGATAACCATTACACGTATATGCATGAAAAAGAATGCATGAATTGTGGCTATATAGAAGAGGAAGATCACGTATACGGCGAATGGATCGCAAATCCTGAAACCGACCAGCATGACAGAATCTGTGAAGTCTGCGGACATACACAGGCGGACGTGCACACTTTCGGTGATGCAGTAGACAACGAAGAAACGGGCAAATGTGAAATGACATGCACAGTCTGCGGACTTCTTGTAGCGGACGAACATCTCTACAGCACGTTCTTCGATAATCACGAATCCGGCAATCATGAAGCGGAATGTCTCTGGTGCGGACGCACTATAGTATCAGATCACGTTTACGGCGAATGGGAATCCACCGGTGAAGCGGATGAGCACAAGAGAAATTGTATCGAATGCGGACACAGAGATGCGGCTGAACACACCTTCGGTAAGTGGACTGAAACCGACAATAATACACACGAGCAGAAGTGTGAAGACTGCGGCTACGTTAAGTCTGAGGAACATAAATTTGATAACGCCGTAAATATCGGTAACGGACAGCACAAGCTCACCTGCTCCGTATGCGGTGCAGAAATCACCGAAGACTGCCACGGCATATGGGAAACCGTAAAGGAAGCAACCTGTACCGAGGAAGGCACAGAAGAAATGATTTGTGAGGTATGCGGTGAAAAGCATACAAGAGCTATAGAAAAGCTTCCCCACGATTTTGTAGAGGGCAGATGCTCCTCCTGCTTTATGATAGATCCTACACTTGGCGAAACCTCGGATAACCCTCCCACCGGCGTACCCTTCGCTTCGGGACTTACGGCTCTTATCCCTGCTTCTATGATTGTATTCTTTGCAAGACCTAAATCAAAGAAGAAATAAAACCTATAACACAAAAGACCGATGAGGCTTTACGCTTCATCGGTCTTATATTTTACTTCATATCCTTACGCTCGGATTCATCCGGCGTATAAAGTGTCTTTATTCTGCTGAAAACAAGGCATAGAGTAACGCCTGCTACTACCGGTTATCAGCCCCGACGCCCTGCCTTTATACATAAAACAAACCTATTAACAGAGCAATTCATGCGTCTCTATCTGCTTAATTTATAACCTGTTATCGTAGTCTGGGTTATAAGATTATCCAGTTCATCCTTTACCGTAACAAGATAGGTGCAGGTGCTTCTGCCATCCTTTACACAGTTTGCAGTAGCGATGATTCTTTTACCCTTCGGAGTACCTATAAAGGATATGGAGGAGGTTATAGAAACCGCCTGAGGCTTTTTCCAGTTTGCCGCTACGGCAAAAGCAAAATCCGATAAGGTAAAGGGTACTGCGCCCATAAGCGAGCCCATCGCATTGAGATGTATTTCGCATAACTCTATGGAGCATACGGCGTAATTATCGCCTATCTCGTCGATTACCGCTCCGTTTTCGGTGGCGTAGCGGTCCTTTTTAAAAAATTCTCTTACCTCTTCTATTGTGGGTATTCTTTCTTCTGACATTCTGATACTTCCTTCTGTAAAAATGCTACAATAAGGGGATGTAAAAAAAGCGCAGACCGCATAAACCTATATAAATCAAGGTTTTTGCAAAACGAAAGAGTTGAAAAAGCTCATAATATTTCTATAAAAAACAAAAAATCAAGATTTTTCGTTTTTTATGCTACAAACAAACTTCGCCACTCGGCGTACCTTTGTACGCCGTCGGGTAACCAAAAACACGGCGGATGCCTTGTTTTTGCTCAGTTTGTTCGTTCTGCATCTTTTTTTCTTATCCCCCAAAAGGCACTGTAAAAAAACTTTCGTTTTTTTACAGTGCCTTAAGAATCGATTATTTCTTCTTTTTGCCTCTTTTAGCGTTTTTCTGATTTCTGGTCGCTTTGAGCTTGTCAGCCGCCTTTACTTCCTTGGCAGGTGCTTCTGCCTTGACTTCTTCTGCTACCGCTTCGGCAACCTCAGTCTTGACTTCTTCGGCTTCAGCTACTGCTTCGGCGACCTCAGTCTTGACTTCTTCAGCTTCAGCTACTGCTTCGGCAACCTCGGTCTTGACTTCCTCAGCTTCTGCTATTGCTTCGGCAACCTCAGCCTTGACTTCTTCAGCCTCTGCTACTACTTCGGCAACCTCAGTCTTGACTTCTTCGGCTTCTGCTACTACTTCGGCAACCTCAGTCTTGACTTCTTCGGCTTCTGCTACTGCTTCGGCAACCTCAGTCTTGACTTCCTCGGCTTCTGCTACCGCTTCGGCAATTTCAGTCTTGACTTCTTCAGCCTCTGCTACTGCTTCGGCAACCTCAGTCTTGACTTCTTCAGCTTCTGCTACCACTTCAGCAACCTCAGTCTTGACTTCCTCAGCTTCAGCTACTGCTTCGGCAACCTCAGTCTTGACTTCTTCAGCCTTAGCAGAATCATCATTCTGAACGAATACCTCTGCAATTGCCTCCTTGATGGATTCCTTAGCCGCTTCGAGTTCTTCTTCCTTCTTTTCAGGGATTTCAAACTCAATATCAGGATAAAGCTTCATCATCTTCTTGGCGTCAAGCATAACTATTTCGCCTTCTACTCTCTCGGTATGAGCAATACCGCAGATGTAGGGAGATGAATATATTCTGCGGAGGGTAGCGCCCTGGAAAACAATATCCGCTTCTTCTACAGAATAAACCTCATCGCAGACAAGTCCCATTATCTTATCGTTTTCAGTAGGCTGAACAAGGAGAACGATTCCTCTGAAATTACTCTTGAAAAGCTCCTTGGCTTCTTCGATAAGACTCAGTATCTTGGGCAGATAGAAAATGTCGGCTTCGTAGAGCAGTTCTTCCTTATCTGCTTCGGAAATACCCTCGCTGAATATTTCCTCCGCTATTTTATGTAGCTTGCTGTGAGGCTTTGAAATATGTGCCACGTGAGCGTTAAGATCGTTTCTGTTACTGCTGTAGGCATCTATCCACTTACCGAACTGACACTGATGGGGATCGGTAGAAAGCTCGAACTTGTCTCCCGTTTCAAGGCAACGCTTGAGCTCCTCTGCCCATTGTATATGTTCCTGCTTGCGCTGTTCCAGCATCTCCTTGAATTCCTCGTATTCATCATCAAGTGAACGCATACCGAAAAACTCACGGAGGTTTATCAGCGGTACTATCTGTCCTCTGATAACGCCTACGCCCATAAGCGCCTTGTTGGCTGTGGGAACAGGGACTATTTCGGAGGGCAGTTCGGTCATACCCGAAATCATATCACTGCATACTGCAAATTTATTCTGGCAAAGATTGAATATAATCCACGGCATATCACCGTTTACAGATTTCTTTATCTCTTCCATTGTTTAACCCTCCTGAGTGTACCCTTTTGATTATATAAATAATTAGATTTCAAGTGTCTTTAAATATTCTTTGAAGCCTTCGCCTATTTCGGGATGCTTTAAGGCTACTTCTACACAAGCCTTCATAATACCAAGCTTGTTGCCCATATCGTAACGTGTACCCGTAAAGTCAACGCCTATCATTCCCTCTGTAACGGCAAGCTGCTTCATAGCGTCGGTGAGCTGATATTCGCCGCCTGCACCTGTGGGAAGTGTCTCAAGAATATCAAATATCTTTGCAGGCAGAACGCATCTGCCGAGAATAGCGTAGTTTGAGATAACCTCTTCAGGCTTCGGCTTTTCTATCATATTTGAAATATAATAATCGTTGCCCTCAGCATGCTTTACGTCAAGTGTGCAGTATTTCAGTACGAGCTCGAAGGGTACTTCCTTCATGCATACTACTGCCTTGCCGTACTTTTCATAAGCACGACAGCACTGTGCTGTGCAGGGATCCTCGCCGATAATAACGTCGTCGCCGTAGATTACAACGAAGGGATCGTCACCTACAAACTGCTTTGCATACATAACCGCACCACCTGTGCCGTTCTGTGTCTGCTGACGGATGTAGGTAATTCTCTTACCCATTTCGGCAATCTCGCATACAACCTGATATGCTTCTTCCTTGCCGCTGTTCTTGAGCTGTAATTCGAGGTCAGGCTTGCGGTCGAAGTGATCCTCGATGTCCTGCTTACCTCTTGATAAAACGATGAGTATATCTGTGATGCCTGACTTCAGCGCTTCTTCAACGCTGTACTGAATTGCAGGCTTGTCAACGATGTTGAGCATCTCCTTGGGGATAGCCTTGCTTGCAGGGAGAACACGGGTGCCGTAGCCTGCCGCAAGAATAACTGCTTTTGTTACCTTTGCCATTTGTCTTGTTTCCTTTTCTTTTTATTTCTGATTAAAATAATGCTTCCTTCACCTTGAGCATCTTTGTAAGACTGCCTAAAGCGTAGAAGTCGCCTGTGAGCGCCTTTGCCTTGAAATCATACTTACCCTTGATAACGCTAAGAACGTCTTCAATGGGCATATCGATATGAATATCGTTGTCAAGGTAGCCGTAGGGCTCTACAGATACTGTGCCGTTGTCGATAAGGATATACATATAGTTTTCGTATTCGCCGTAAACCTTTATCTGTACTGCAATCTTTTCGTTTATCGCAGAAACGTCCTTACCTGCTACCGCCTTTCTTAACATATCGGCAAGTGCAACGATGTCAGGCTGTTTCTTGACGTTCTTCTTTGTAGCGGGTTTCTTTGCCGCTGTCTTCTTTTCAGCAGTTTTCTTTGCCGCTGTCTTCTTTGCGGCAGGCTTCTTTGCAGCAGCCTTTGTTGTAGTCTTCTTTTCAGCAGGCTTCTTTACTGCCTCAGCCTTTACTTCCTTCTCGGGTGCAGTAACGATTGCTTCTGTTTTTGTTGTCTTTTTTGCAGCCATGGTATTATCCTTTCTGACTTCACATAAAATTATATCTGTTACACAGATTTTACGGAAAATATAACTTCACATAGTATATAATATCACATTTTAAATAAAAATACAAGGCTTTACGGCAAATTTTTGAAGTTTATCACAAAAAATATATGAAAATCATATAGTAGAAAAAAAGCAAAGGAGCAAAATGCAAGGATATGGCTGATATACTTATACTCGGCGGTGACAAAAGACTGCAGTACGTTGCTGACCGACTGAATAAAAATCACAGAACAGAGCTGTGCGCAGACAATTGCCGACGGATATTCAGCGGCACTACAAAGCGATACAACGCCGTGATACTCGGAATTCCCTGCAGTACCGATAAAAAGAACGTAAATATTCCGCTGTCGGTTGAAAAGATACCCTTTGAACTGCTTACTACGGTCGTAGCCGAAAACGGTATAATACTCGGCGGTATGATACCGCCCGTGCTGTACGATATATGCGAAGAAAGGAATATAGCCTGCAGGGATTATTATAAAAACGAGACCGTAATTTTAAAGAACGCAGTCCCTTCCGCCGAAGGTGCGCTGGCGCTCGGCATAAATTCGACGGATAAGACTATCAGAGGTATGAATATACTTATTACCGGCTACGGTAGGATAGCCTCCCTTCTTGCAAGGTATCTTGTATCAATGGGAGCAGTCGTCACCGTTGCCGCAAGAAGAGAAGAAAAAAGAGTGCTGGCTGAAATAAACGGATGCCGTGCCGTGGATTTTTCACGGCTTTCTGCAATAGCCGGCAACCAGTTGCTTATATACAATACCGTGCCACATCCCGTCTTTGACGAAAAGGCGGTAGCTGAAATCAGCAGAAAGGCGGTGTATATAGAGCTTGCGTCGGTACCGGGTGCAGACAGCGGACTTCTTGCAAGGTACGGCATAACCTTCGTGAACGGTAGTGGTCTTCCATCAAGAACCGCTCCCGAAACTGCAGGAGAAATAATAGCAGAATCAATCATCGGAATACTTGACGAATATACAGGGGTAATATGATATGAGAGAATACTTTGACAAGCTGAGGGTAGGCTTTGCAATAACCGGTTCCTTCTGCACCTTTGAAAAGGCTCTTTCCATAATGGAAAATCTTAAGGAAAGAGGCTGTGAGATAATTCCCGTTATGTCCTACAACGCTTTTACCACCGATACCCGCTTCGGAAAGGCGGAGGAATTCAGGGCAAGGATAGAAGAAATAACCAAAAAGAAAATAATCTGTACCATAGCTGACGCCGAGCCAATAGGTCCTGCCGATATGACCGATATAATGCTGGTGGCCCCCTGCACGGGAAATACTATGGCAAAGCTTGCTATGAGCATTATAGATACTCCCGTATGCCTTGCCGTTAAAAGCCATTTGAGAGCGGGAAAGCCCGTAGTTATCGCACCTGCCACCAACGACGCACTTGCAGGTGCATATAAGAATATAGCGTCGCTTATGAATTATAAGAATTACTTTTTCGTTCCCTTCGGGCAGGA
This sequence comes from Ruminiclostridium sp., assembly GCA_017465545.1. Lineage (GTDB taxonomy): Bacteria > Bacillota > Clostridia > Oscillospirales > Ruminococcaceae > Ruminiclostridium_E. Next base: position 30,117 of record JAFTVY010000005.1, on the reverse strand, counting down.
CGATTACGTGAAAAAGCAAAGCTCTATGGTTGCTGATTTTTCGCTTATCCCCGCCGCCATAGAGATGGCGCTGGACGGCAGACAGCTCCAGCCGGTGCTGATATAGAAAACGGAGAGCCTTTCGGCTCTCCGTCAGTTTTTATATACTCATTATATAGGGAAGATACGCTCCCACGTCGGACAGAGCGCTTTCTGTGGTCATACCGACAAATACGTCGGTAGCTCCCTTTTCAATGCAGAAGTTGATAACGTTGAAGTTGCAGTATCTTACGTCAATTACGTAAATCTCCTCAAAGGACGAGGTAAGGCAGGGTATCATTGCACTGGGATAATCATCCTTCAGCACAACGAGTATTCTGTCGTTATCCACGTCTGTTCTGATATGCTTGATATAGCTGTCGGCAACCATAAACAGGCTGTAGAAGGAGCTTGCTCTGTAGTCGCTTTCGGGCATCAGCGGATAGTCAAACTGAAATTCCATATCCGCGTCGTAATAATCCACGTAATAATCGTTCTGGGGTACGTAGTAGGTGAATATCTCTCCCTCATACATCAGCCCGTCGTACTGGGTGTTCAGATAAACGGAACCAAGGCAGTCCTCTTCTTCCTTTCTGTAGCTGTCAAGAGGTGCAAAGGGGACTTCGGCAAGTCTTGCCAGCTCCTCTGCGGCGTAATATGCGCCAAGCTGCTGCCAATGGCAGTCACGAAGGAAGAATATACTTTCGCCCGCATGGGGTGCAAGAACGTTAAGGGTGTCTATTACCTTTATACTCTTATCCAGCTGATTTTTCAGGAAGGTGGCGTCCGCCTGCTCGGAATAGGTGACCTCGTTCAGCTCCACGGGAGTGAAGAAGGTATTCTGTGTAAGAGCAGTCATGCTGTAGATATTCATGTGAGGCAGCTGTGCCGCCAGCGAATTCATTGCCGCCGCATATTCTCTTGAATAATCTCTGTTACCGTTATATAACACGCCTGCATAAAGGGTACCCAGACTGTTGTATACTATCTGATTACCTTCTCTGTAAAGCACCTCGGCATTCGGATCGGTGGGAGTCATAAAGCTGCCTACCGGCTTTGTTTCTTCGGGTGCAGGAGCGCTTGTTTCACCTGATGAGCTGTTATCCGTACTATCGGAGCTTTCGGGAGCGGGCGCACTCTCGTCACTTGTAGCAGGTGGCGGAGTAACTATCACGATAGGCTTTGTAGACTGGGTTGTGACCTCGGTCTGACTTGCACCGCTTTCTACCTTATTTACGTCTCCGACGATAGTAACACCGTCAAGGGAGAAGCCAAACAGACTGCGGAAGGAGGCACCGAACTGCTTCAGATCGTCTCTCATAGGTACCGTATCGTTGAAGAAATTGCTTATATCCTCTGTAAATTTACCGCTCCAGTAATCTCCCCAGCTGAACTGGGGAAATTTTGCAAGAGGTCTTTTTTCCGACTCGGATATAGTAGGTCTGGGCAGTACAAGAAGGCATACCACAAGTATTGCGAAGATACTGCCGCACACACCGATATTTATTTTCTGTATAAGCTTCTGCTCAGGAGAATCCTTATCCGGCTGAGGATTTTTTACCGAAGGCTTTCCCTTCTTCTTTTTTCCATCCTCTCTTCTGCCGCAGGGAGCATCACCGCCTGAAGCAGAAACCTTTATGGTCTTTTCCTTCTTTTCGGACTGATTTTCCTTCTGCTTTTCCCTGTATATCTTTTCTATCTCTTCAAGCTCTGCGCTTTTGTTTTTATTATTTTCAGCCATGATTGCTCTCCTTTCCTCAGAACTGCCAATAAATGAAGGGGTTGTTGGTGGCGTTTACAAGTAATATACTGCTCATAACGAATGCCGCCACGTTGAATACCGTCTGTCCCGCACCGAAAAGTACCGCAAGCTTTGCTTCTTCCATTTTCTTTTTGATAAAAGGAATTACGGGCAGACAGAATATGATGCAGGCAATGAACAGCCAGAGATTTGCCGTCATGCTCTGTAAGGAGATCTTATCTGTAAGAGAGTTGCCGTTAAGACCTATAAGATTTCCGAGGAAGGTTGTAAGCTTGCCGAAGTCAACAAAGTAGAAGATACCGAAGCCGACGATTATTACAAGCTTGCTGTAGATATGTGTTATCACAAGAGGAATCTTCTTCAGTCTCTTTGCGCCTATCATTCTTTCTATAAGAATGAACACGCCGAAGTAAAGTCCCCAGATTATATAGTTCCAGCTTGCTCCGTGCCAGAAGCCCGTGCAGAACCATACGAGGAATAAGTTGAGGTACTTTCTTCTCTTACCGAAGATAGGAAGATACAGCACGTAGTCACGGAAGAAGGTACCGAGAGAGATGTGCCATCTCTGCCAGAATTCCGTTATATTCTTACTGATAAAGGGATAATTGAAGTTTTCGTCAAAGTGGAAACCGAATATTCTGCCTATACCTATGGCAATATCGGAGTAGCCTGAGAAATCGAAGTATACCTGCATAGCATAGACTATAACCGTGTACCAGGTACCAAGTACCGACAGCTCACCGAGATTGCCGTTCTTGAAGAAGCTGTCAACGATAACGCTTAAATTATTTGCAAGAATAACCTTTTTGCCAAGTCCGACGCAGATTCTTGTAATACCGTCGCTGATATCGGACATAGTTATCTTTCTGTCGTCGATCTCCTTTTCAATAACGCTGTAACGTACAATAGGACCTGCCACAAGCTGAGGGAACATAGAGATGTACATAAGAAGCTTGGGGAAGCTTCTCTGAACCTTGATAGTACCCCAGTAGCAGTCTATTACGTAGGACAGTATCTGGAAGGTGAAGAAGCTGATACCGATAGGCATTACTATTTTCGGCACAGGAAGATCAACGGGACTTATTGCATTGAAGTTTTCCACAAAGAAGCCCGTGTACTTGAAGAACAGTAAAACGCATATATCAAAGATAACCGCCACCGCCATCGCTATAGTGGCTTTTTTGGTATCACGCCATTTTTCTATAAGCAGTCCGGCACCGAAGTTTATACCGACGCTTCCAAGCAGAAGAAATACCCATACCGGCTCGCCCCAGGCATAGAAGATGAGCGAAAAGACTATCAGTACCCAGTTGCGGTAAACGGTTTTCCTGCTTACAAAATAGGCGATAAAGCACGCCGCCATAAATACGTATAGGAAGAATAAATCTACAAAAATCATTTTTCTTTTCCTTTCTTCAGGGATTCGTCTATATTTAAAAAGTGTCTGATTTTCTATAACGTGACCTTGAACACATATATGTTTAATTATACAATATTCTGTGATTTATGTCAATCAAAAACGATTAAGAAATAACAAAAGCTGAAATTTGTCTCTTTTACTTGAAAAATCCGCTTTTTTGTGCTACAATCAGTTTATCTGAGAAAAATATGGCAAGGAGAGAGGAAAAATGAGGATATTTATTTCCCATTCGTCTGCAAATGCAGATATTTCGGAAAATATATGCAGCTATCTGGAAAAGAACGGACACAGCTGTTTTTTTGCACCCCGTGATATACGTTCAGGCTTTCCCTACGCCGAAGAGATCATGAACGGGATAGACGGCAGTGATGCGCTTATTTTGGTGCTTTCGCAAAAGTCCAACGAATCACCCCACGTTTTAAGAGAAATTGAAAGAGCGGTAAGTCTTGATCTGCCTATAATAGTCTATAAAACGGAGGAAGTTGCCCTGACAAAATCAATGGAATACTTCCTTATGTCACACCAGTGGCTTAACACCGATACAGACACCGGTTTCGGCAAGCTGCTTGAAGGCGTTAACGGACTTCAGATAAAGGAAAAGAAGGTGGATACAAGCTCCGAAGCAAAAACAGACTCAGCCGCAAAGAGCAAAAAGCCCTTCCCCGTTGCAATCTGTATTGCGGCAGTTATCGGTATAATTGCTCTTATCATACTGCTTATCGTGCTGATAAACGGCAATGGCAGCAATGGTAGTGTATCTTCCTCTCAGGAAAGTACGACAAACAGCTCCGCTGTAACAGAAAGCACCGACGGTACTACAAAGGACGAAAGCGTTACAATCCTTCCTCCCGGAGAGGTAGGCGGACTTGAAGAGGTAAAGCCGGGCGATACCATAACCTTCGGTACCTATAACGATGAGCCGATAAAATGGCGCATACTGACAGTTGAAGGCAATATTGCCTTTGTAGTCTCCGATAACATTCTCACTATGAAGTGCTACGATGCGGCAGAAAGCGGAAAATACAACTATATCGGAAACGACGACTACTGGAACGAGGATATAAGCACGCTTCCCATGATGACACAGAAAAAGCTCAGAGGCAGTAATCAGTGGCATCTGTCCAACATCCGCACCTGGCTCAATTCCGACAGAGAGAACGTTCAGTATAACGATCAGCCTCCCACAAGCGCCGCTATGCCCGAAACGGTAAACGGCTACGATAAGGAAGCGGGCTTTCTGAACGGCTTTACCAGAGAGGAAAAGACGGCTATAGTCCCCACTCCCATAAAGACGAATAACGGAGCTATGGACGTTACCACCGACGATCTTGTATTCCTGCTCTCAAAGGACGAGCTGGAGCTTCTGCAGACGGCAGACGTAAGCATTGCCGCAAAGCCTACCGAAAAGGCGGTAGAACAGAACAAATCAACGATTTACGGCGCTTATTCACTTGATTTGGGCGTAGAGGATCATTACTGGTGGTTACGTGACAACGGCGGTGCCGCCGGCTACGAGGGTTATCTTGTCTGCAACAGCTACGCTGAAAACAAGGTAATAAGCTACCCCGTAGGCGTTGAAGGCTTCGGCATACGCCCTGCGATGAAGATAAGACTTACCACCGACGTAATAAATAAAATTGCGGAATGATACTGCCGATATTAAAATACTGACGATTCCTTGCATACAGAAAGGAAAGCTATGTTTATTTTAAACCTGTTCAAGAGAAAAAAAGCATTTAAAAACCGCAACAAAGGGAAAGAGCCGCCTGTCCTGAAAGTTCCTGAAATAACGCCTGTTCCCTTCCCTGAAAATACAGAAATAGAAATCCTCTATATGCATTACTGCGGTATGGCTATGGGCAGTCATTACATACTGAAAAAGACTGATAAGGGTACTTTTATGAAGATATCGTCAAACAGTCCCGACAGCTATGAAATGACAATGGATAAGGAAGGCAGACAGACTACCGAGGAAAGATATTCCGAATTTGCGGATATCGTAAAGGAGTGCGAAATAGCTAAATCGGTAAGACTTTCTGACAATTCCGCTCCGACTGAAATAAAGGAGCTTGCAGAAAAGTACGGAGCCATCACCTTTAACGGCAGCTTTAAAAGTCCTACCCCGAAGGGTATGCTTGACGGCGGCGACAGTTACACCTTTTATATGAAGCTTTCCGACGGCACAACTGTGGAAATGAGCGGATACAATTCCGTTCCCGACGGCTACAGAGATTTTTCTGCCGAGGTACAGAAAATATTCCACGATATCGTAAAGCCTGACTGAAGGCACTTCTTACATTATACAAAACGGAGTAAAACAAAACAATGATTATATGCTTTATATTGGCTGTCGCTTTGCTGATAGCTACAATAATCTCAGTAACGAGACTTGTAAAGAGAAAAGGAAAACTTGATACCATTGTATTTACGATAGCGCTTTCCTGCTTTTTGCAGATGCTGATATTAACTATCGGTCTTGCAGATACGGACAAGCACAACGCTTCGGATATACTGCACGCTATCGGTTCATCAATAAAAGCAATGGGCGGCGAAGCAAATACAGATTTCGTAGATAACTTCACAAAGCTGAATATTTTTGATAATATCTACTGCGAATGGCTGTATTTCCTCTGGTTTATAGCTCCCTTATCAGCAGGTGGTGTGCTGATATCCACTCTCAATAAAATCAATAGTCTGTTCACAAAGAAGAGGATAAAGAAGGAACATATCTTTATCTTCACCGAGCTCACTCCCGAAACACTTATAACGGCAACCACAAAGTATAACAGTACCCCCAGCGGCAGAGAAAGAAACGCATTATTTTTCGTATTCTTAAACGGAAATGCAGATTTACTGAAGGGTGCGACGATTCCCGCTATTGTAACTACTGATAAGCTGGCTGATATAAGATTCAGCGACAGAATAGTAAAGCATATAGAAATATGGGATTTCTGCTTTGACGGCGTCATAAGAACAGGAGAAATAATAAGCTTTACAGAAAAGTACACAAGCGGTAGCTACACCCCGAAGCTCACTCTTAACATCTTCGATACCGACTCCGTATCTGAAAAAAGGTATAAATCGCTGATATATAAATATTCCGGTAGCGATGAAGTGAACGTCTACATCTTTGACACCTACAAAAGCTCCGTTCAGTCTATACTGAGGAATTATCCTATTTATAACTTCGTAAGCGATACCGCTGAGGTGGTCAATATTGCCGTTATCGGTATGGGTAAATTCGGATATCAGTTTATAGGCAACGTATTCGGAAGCTGTCACTTCCTTAATAAATACGGCAAGGCGGTAAAGCTCTGCGTTACCGCAATCGATAGCGACGGAGAGGCTATCCGTGACAGACGCCTTATGGAAAGTCCCGATTTTATCAGAACTCTTGAAAATGAGGGCTTACTCGAAATAATATCCTGCAACGCAGAAAGTCACGAACTTTCTGAAATCCTTGACAGAAAGCATTTCGACTATTGTGTGATAGCTACAAATAACGACGAAACCAATATAAGAACCGCAAAATTCTTAAAACGTTATTTACTTAGAAAAATAATACATAATAACGCTATGCCTGACAGTAACGAGGAGCTTTTCAGATTGATACCTCCGATTATCGTAAAAATCAGAGATGGCAAGAAATCGGATTTCATCTTCTCTGACAGCGATGATGAAAGACTTATACCCTTCGGCAGTATAGAAACCGTATACGATCACAGTAATTTAAGCACAAATGATATTGACCTGATTTCAAGAAAACTGTATGCAATAAACTGCCATTCTGACAGTAGCGACCACGAAAAGAGCTTTACAGAGCTTACTGTAAAGTTCAGCGAGCAGGCAGAAAAGTATGCCAGCAAGTATGATATAGACAGCACCAATGAAGAAGCTATCTGCTTAAGATACCTGATACACGGCTCTAAACATCCCGATAAAGAGGCAATGCTGAGGTATATCGAAAACCCCTCCTGCATTTTCACGTCTGCTGACGACGATTATTATTTCCGCAGTGAAAACCAGGAAGAATTATCCGCCCTTGTCGATCTGCTTCACGAACGCTGGCGCTATTACACCCTTTATTCAGGCTTCAGTTGTCCTTCTGAAGAGGATTACAAGGTCTACGAGGAATATAACAAGAAGCTCGGCGTATCTTCGGTACACAAATTCGTACCGGCACTCTACAATAATCTTTTAAAGCCTGCAAACGAGCTTTCAAAACGTTCTGACTGCGACTATATGAAGATAAAGCTTATGACCTATATCACAAGACCGTAACGCCACGAAACAATAACTCACGGATTTTTAAAAAAATTTTTCAAAAAGTTATTGACAACTGAAAAAAATTATGATATCATACATTCAATGGCTGTGACGAAGACGGCAACAGTGAAAAGATTTCAGAGAGCTGACGGTTGGTGTGAGTCAGTATCGGTAGCTTAATAGCCTCTCCCTTCTGAGCTGAAAATGCGAAAACGGATTACTGTTATAGATAAACGGTAAAAAATGAGTAGTGTTTTCCGTAACTGCAACGTAACTGCATAAGACTTAATGGAGTCTGAGTGGCATGAGAATGCAATTTGAGTGGTACCGCGGGTAACAAGTATATTCACCCGTCTCAAAGAATTATCTTTGGGACGGGTTTTTTATTTGCCCTTAACCACCTTATCTCATATATCAGAATATCTGACTCCCGACTGAAGAAAGGAAGAAAAGAAAATGAAAATCAGTTTTTCAACACTCGCTTGTCCTGATTTCGACTGGACAGACATCTACTCAATGGCAAAGGACTTAGGCTACGACGGAATCGAGATCCGTGGTCTCGGTCAGGACATCTTTGCAGTAAAGGCAAAGCCATTTACAGAAAAGCACCTGCCCGCTACCATCAAGAAGCTTAAGGACATCGATATTGAGATTCCCTGTCTCTCCTCAGGCTGTGCCTTAAAGGACAAGGAAAGAGAAGCAGAGACAATAAGCGAAATTACAAGCTATATAGAGCTTGCGGAAAAGTTAGGCACACCCTACATCAGAATCCTCGGCGACAAGGAGCCTATGCCCGTTGACGAAGTGGATGACGATTACGTAGCGTCCGTTCTGACAAAGCTTGCTGATATTGCAAAGGAAAAGTGCAGCGTTACCCTGCTGGTTGAGACCAACGGCGTATATGCGGACACAAAGCGTCTGCGTGCATTACTCGACAAGGTAGGCAGAAGTGAGGTTGCGGCATTATGGGATATGCACCACCCCTACCGCTACTGCGGTGAAAGCGCCGCTGATACCATTGCAAACCTCGGCACTTATATAAGATACTGCCACGTAAAGGACAGCGTGATGGTTGACGGAAAGTTACAGTATAAGCTGATGGGCGAAGGCGATATGCCTCTTCAGGATATGCTGGATTCTCTTAAGGCTACCGGCTACGAGGGTTACGTATCCTTAGAATGGGTAAAGCGCTGGTCAAACAATCTGTGCGACGCAGGTATCGTATTCCCCCAGTACATGAACTTCATGGCTCCCTACAGAAAGAAAAAGCACAAGCACCCCTTACAGACCGATAACAGAGGCACAGGTAAGTACATCTGGCCCAAGGAAAGAATTATCGACTACACCTTCCCTGACGTTCTGGACAGAGTTTGTGAAGAATTCCCCGATCAGTATGCTTTCAGATATACAGAGCTTGACTATACAAGAACCTACCCCGAATTCAGAAACGACGTTGACACCTTTGCCCGTGCTCTTATCGCAATGGGCGCAAAGAAGGGCAGTCACGTAGCTATCTGGGCTACAAACGTACCTGCCTGGTACATTACCTTCTGGGCGGCTACAAAGATCGGTGCGGTACTGGTAACTGTAAATACAGCGTACAAGGTACATGAAGCAGAATACCTGCTCCGCCAGTCCGATACGGATATACTTGTAATGGTAGACGGCTACAAGGACAGCGACTACGTGGCTATTATGAACGAGCTGTGTCCCGAACTGAAGGAATGCGAACCCGGTAAGTTAAACAGCGCAAGACTCCCCAGACTGAAGAGCATCATTACTACAGATTCAAAGCAGCCCGGTTGCTTTACCTGGGACGAGGCTATGGCGTTATCCGAAACAGTACCCTTAAGCGAGGTTGAAAATATGCGCCGTGCCATCGACAAGCACGACGTGTGCAACATGCAGTACACTTCAGGTACGACAGGCTTCCCCAAGGGCGTTATGCTGACCCACTACAACGTAGTAAACAACGGTAAGGCTATCGGTGACTGTATGGACTTATCCACAGCAGACAAGATGATGATTCAGGTACCTATGTTCCATTGCTTCGGTATGGTACTGGCTATGACAGCATCAGTAACCCACGGCGTTACCATGAGCCCTATCACAGCCTTCTCTCCCAGAAAGGGTCTGCACTGCATCAATCAGGAAAAGATCACAGCCTTCCACGGTGTTCCTACAATGTTCATTGCAATGCTGGAAAACGAAAACTTCGACAAGACCGATTTCTCACATATGAGAACGGGTATTATGGCTGGTTCTCCCTGCCCTATCAAGGTTATGGAAGAGGTTATCGAAAAGATGCATATGCCTGAAATCTGCATCACCTACGGTCAGACAGAGGCAAGCCCTGCAACCACAATGAGCAAGACCTCCGATTCTATCGAAGCGAGAGTAAATACGGTAGGCGGTCCTATCTTCGGCGTTGAATGTAAGATTGTCGATCCCGAAACGGGCGAAGAATTACCCGACGAAACAGACGGCGAATTCTGTGCAAGAGGCTACAACATCATGAAGGGCTACTACAAGATGCCTGAGGCTACTGCGGCGGCAATCGACGCTGACGGCTGGTTACATTCAGGCGACCTGGCAAGACGTACAAAGGACGGCTACTTCAAGATTACAGGCCGTATCAAGGATATGATCATCCGTGGCGGTGAGAACATCTACCCCAAGGAAATTGAAGAATTCTTATATACAAATCCCAAGATAAAGGACGTTCAGGTTATCGGCGTTCCCGATGAAAGCTACGGCGAAGAAATCATGGCGTGCATCGTTTTAAAGGAAGGCGAAACCGCTACAGAGGAAGAAATCAAGGATTTTGTACGCTCCCATATGGCAAAGCACAAGGTACCCAGATACGTTGACTTCGTTGACGGCTTCCCCATGAATGCGGCAGGTAAGATATTAAAGTACAAGATGAGAGAACAGGCTGTAGAAAAGCTGAAATTACACAAGGCTGACAGCATTGTAACTGCATAATAAATAAACTCCCTTCGGATAACCCGAAGGGAGTAATTTTATACCTTGTACCTGCCGTTCAGCTTGTTGTGAATAACCCTGCAAAGCTCCTCCTCATCGGAAAAGCTTACGCTGTTTTCCAAAAGCTCAGGCTGATTATCTGAAAACCATTCATAAACCGCCCCGGAAGGCTTACCTTTAAAGCAGATAAGAATATCCGGTGTGCCTTTTTTCTGCCTTTCCTCTACGGCAAGTATAACCTCCTCGCAGGTGACGTTACCCAGCTTCTGCCCGAAAAGAACCACAAAAAGGTCGCAGGCTTTTATCTTTTCGTTTATGATATTCTGGCTACCTTCAAGGCTTACCGCACCGCCCTCCTCCTCGCAGAAGAAGAATCTGAACTGCAAGGGGCTGTCAAGATATTCAAGATTTATATCCGAAAGCTCCGAGCGGAGAAAATCCCTTTCCTCCCTGAATTCGACTATGGAAGAAGCGATAAAGGTTGAAATTATTTTTTCCTTGTTCATAGCGGCCTCGTTTCTGTATCAGGGATGATTATATCATATAGGCGTAATATTTTCGGCATCAGGTCATTATAGCGTTCTTCGTCGGTTTCTTTAAGTTCCTTGCAGAATTCATACGCTATTTTTATATGATGCCCTGCGGCTTGCTTATTACTTGAAAGCAGTAGCCTTGCAACGTTGTACTGACAGTCTGTAAATATCCACAGATTACTTTTGGGATTTTCCTGCAGTCTTCCCTTGCAGGCTCTGATACATTCCATAAAATAATCGTATGCCTCCGCTTCCTCCGAAAGCTCAAGGCTTATAACTGCGGCAGTTCTCGTTACCTTAATAAAGTCATCCGCATATTTATGAAAATCCGTTTCGGTAAGCTTTCCGTAATAGCCGAAGGCTTTTCCGAGGTAGAGTATGCCGTTTTCCTTGTCACCTGCCTTACTGCAAAGAAGCATTGCTACTGCGGCACTCAGCTCTGCAAGTCTTTCAATACACAGGGTATTGCCATCGTCTGCAACCTTTTCGTAGAATTCGATTGCCTTCATATAGTAGCCGATGGCATCGTGAAGCTCTCCCCTATCGCTTGCGGTATTGCCGAATGCAGAAAAGAGATGTGCTATCCTCTCCTCATAGATATGCCTGCCCTGACGGGCAAGAGTACAGTATTCCCCGACGTATTCGTTGATTACGTTATAGGCGGCATCCGTTCCACCGATTCTTAATATACTGTCAAGCATTGACGAAAGGCATGCGACAAGCTGTCCGAGATAGGTAGGCTCCTTTTGTACAAGCTTTATACAATAGTTAACGGACTTTATATGACAGCCCATCGACTTATCCTCGTTTTTAAGCGTTGCATATACCCTTCCGTTTCTTTCATAAAGTGCGGAAAGCATATGGTAATTCTTTTCGTCATCGTATTTTACAGAATCCACTATCGCCGTCTGTCTGTCAAAATAAGCTACAGCCCTTTCAGGATTTTTATTGCTGTAATAAAGCTCTCCAAGTTTCTCGTATATATCTGCAAGCTCACCTGCGAACCTTGTCTCTCCGCTGATGATATATCTCTGATATATTCCGATAGCTTTTTCGTAATACTTACTGCTTGTACTTAAATACACGTCACCATTCCGCCTTGTGCCATAATAAATACTAGCAAATAAAGTGGCGATACTTCTGTAAAGAGAAGCAAGCTTCGATTCGTAAGCCTCAGGATCGTCGCTGACAAGAATCTTCAGTATATCCTCGCTTTCTGCAAAGCACTCTGTTGCCTCTTCTCTGTAGCCAAGGCTTGCAAGTAATGTTCCCATAGCCTGAAGGCTTTCGGCAAGTCCCACTTTAAAGCAGTAAGCATCGTTATACTGCACCATCCTTCTTGCCGCTGATACCGATTTTTCGCAGTACAGCAAAGCCTTATCTATATATTTTTTCTTATCCATACCGATAGCTTCTGTGCACATATCCTTGTACAAAGCCGCCAGGCTCTGATATATAGCGGATAGCTTATCATTGCTGTAGGGGCTTACCTTTGCCAGCTCGCTCTCCGTTTCGACAGAACGTATATACAGCCTTTCGGCTGTTTCATACTCCTTCATATCGTGATATACTCTTGCAAGATGATAGCTTGCGGCGGCAACCTCCGACGGGTGGGAGACATTATCCGAGAGAATTATATTTCCGTATTCAATAGCCTTTTCATACAGCCCCATTCTTACCGAAAGCTCAAGCATCATATTAAGAGCCGCACCGACAGAAGCCTTATCCCTTGCCCTGCCGTAAAATTCTTCTGCAAGCTTATAGGCATAAGCCGTATTGTTATGCTGTTTTAAGAATATGGCGTATCTGTATAAGGGAATTGGATTAAGCTCAGGATATTTTAATATATAACCTCTTATCTCCTCAAAAAGAGCCTGCTTTTCCTTCATTATTTCAGGCGTTAAAGCCATCATATCAAGAGCGTCTATTCTCTGGCAGAGCTTACCTATATCCCTCTGCATATTTTCCTTTGCAGTCTCTATTGCCTTTTCGCAGTTTTTTAAATCCTCGCATATAGCCGTACTGTCAAGAAGCTCTAAAGCCAGCTCCACGTCACCGTTTTCCATAAAGCGGTACGCCATCATCTGATCTGTATCGAGTTCTCCTCCCGAGGTACTGCTTACAAACTCCTTCATTTTTTCAAGGAGATCCTTTTCAGCCTGCACTATCTGTCTCATAAGGGCAGAACGCTTTGCAAGTACGGATTTATATTTTTCCTGCTTTTCGGGTGTGGGATTTTCAAAATATCCGGTAAGGGTCTTGTCAAGCTTTGCAAGGGTGGATTTAAGAGAGCTTAAGTTGTCGTTATTGGCAAACATAGGTATATTTGCGGTATCTATTTCTTCATCGGTGCCGTAGCTTATTTTTCCGTCCTTTATGCTGACGTCAAGACCTACGTACCCCGATTGACAAAGCTGGAGCATTACAGCAAGCTTCAGCGCCTCGCTACTGCCGTAGCTTTTATAGTAAAGGTGAAGCTCATCGCCTATATATTCCTGCAGAGCTGATATTTCCTCCGTCACGTTGTCTATATCATCCACGTACTTTATATAGGGTACCACCACGGGATCTGATTTTTCTTTATAAAGGCTTACGGCTCTGTCGAAATATTCTCTTTGCTCCTTACTTACACTATCGTAGAAAAGCACGAATACAAGCTCACTTTCATAAAGCTTAGCAAGATATTCTCCCACCTGCGACGCCCTTACGTTTTCCACGATGATGAAGGCATTATTACTTATATTATTAAGCTCGTTTGCAAGAGCCTTTATCTGACGTCCGTCCTTTATCATTTCACTATCATCCGACGTGCAGATGATAATTCTGATGTTCTTTATCTCCATATCTGCCTCCGTAGCTAAAGGAATGATAATAATTATACCATAACCGTTTCTCATGGTTATGGTATAAATTCTACTGATTCAATATAAATGTATTGTCCTGCCGTTTCGCATTCTTTAATTTTAAAATAAGCTTTTAAAAGGCAGGGACTTGCAGGGGCGCTACGCCCCTTTATCTTTCTTGAATACAGACTATCCTTATCCCCTGCCGTTTTGCTTTCTTTATCTAAAAATAAGCTTTTAAAAGGCAGGAATCTGCAGGGGCGCTACGCCCCTTTCTTGAATATAAACAGCTTGCTGAAAACGTAGTTCAGCACCAGTACCACGATATTTGAAAGCACCTTGATGCAAAGCTCGTAAATGCCGTTTTCTATACCCGGCAGATTTACAAGCAGATACATTATCGCTAAATCCACAAACAACGTGAATAGTCTTGCGGCATAAAAGCTGCCTGCCTGAAGAAGAATTTTCCCTACGCCTTTAACCTTGCTTTTAAATACAAATATTCTGTTTGTCACAAAGGCAAAGGTTACCGATACTATCCAGGAAATTATATTCGGGAGTATAGTTGAAGAATCTCCCTCTCCGAAGGTAAGCCGATAGGTCCATTTAAGGAATTCAGGGGCGCTCTGCTCATCGGGGAATATCATTCTTACAACAAAATAGGTTCCGATAGATACAAAGGTAGTCAGCGCACCGAAGATAATATACATAATTATCTCACGGTACTTTCTGAAAAGCATACCCCAGTTTTTCGGATTTATGCCGAGTTTTATTATCTCTTTAATCTGTTCCACAGCTCACCATTAATATTCGATCATATCGTCAAGCGCTTCGTCCGCTTCGCTGTGATCGTGAATACCTGCGCCCATCATATCTCTGCCTCTTACCATATACTTGTCACGCTGAATCTTTACAGCCTCGTCAAGTATCTTCTTTACTTCTCTGGGCTTCTTGATAGAGATAAGATGCTTGTCCGGTGTGTCGCAGTCTCTTGCGGTAACGGAAATAGTACCGCAACCGAATATTCTTTGACCTAAAGTAAATTTCATAGTTTTATCAACTACCTTGTAAAGCTCTACTTCATCTTCCTTGATATTGAAGAAGCCGATTCTTGTGTAAAGCACCTCATCTGTGATGACGTAACGGGTAAAGGACAGAGGGAGTCCCATAAAGCACTTCTTACCAGTCCAGAGAATATTGTCTCCATAATCGCGGCGGAGTTTTTTCATATTTGCCATAGCTTTTCAGACCTTTCTTAAATTTAATAATTTACCATAATTTATTTTCATGCGGGCATCGGTTATGGCTGTAAGCCGCCCTCAGCTCCACAAAGCAACCACATTTACTGCACATACCGTTTGTAAGACAGTCACAGCCTTTGCAGATTTCAAGTCTGTTTTTATAAAGACTATCCTCTGCTTTTTTATCAGCGGGGATGAGTGAAATAAGCTCGGCTATATTCTGATAGGACGCCTCGCTCATTTCCTTTAAAAGACATCTTTTGCAGATTACGTTCATGAAAGTACGATTTCCATAATACTGCAGGGAGGAATATTGAAGCTTATTCCGTCGGATGTCTTCGTAACGCCGCTGTAATCTTCAATCTTTACGTTTTCGGGATTATCAAAGGTATTATATGCTCTTACGTCCTGCTTTAAAATTCTTGCAGAAATTTTTTCAAAGGCAAACTGAGGAATTATTGCTTCTATATCCTGTGCCTTGTCAAGTGAGCAGTTGGAAATAGTTATCACCATTTCGCCCTTTTCATTTACCGATACGCTCTTTGAAAGCTCGTCAAGGTTGAAGCCTTCAACCTTACCGCTGTCGATATGGCTGTAGCAAAGCTCACTTCCCTGATGACGCTTGTAAAGGTCGAATACGTGATAGGTGGGAGTGAGGATCATCTGCTCGCCCTCGGTAAGTATCAGCGCCTGAAGAACGTTTACCGCCTGAGCAAGGTTTGCCATAACCACTCTGTCGCAATGGCTGTTGAATATATCGAGATTCTTTGCCGCTAAAACAGCGTCACGCATTGTATTCTGCTGATATAAGAAGCCGGGATTTGTTCCCTCTTCTACGTTGTACCAGGTGCCCCATTCGTCAACGATAAGACCTATCTTATGCTCGGGATCGTTCATCGACATAACTTCAAGATGCTTTGTGATGAGGGTTTCCATGTACATTGTCTTTTCAAGAGTCTTGTAATATTCGCTGTCGGTAAAGTCGGTAGCGCTTCCCTTATCGTTCCAGTCACCTGACGGAACTGTGTAATAGTGCAGGCTTATCGCTCTTGTATGCCAGGGCTTCACCTTATCTGTAAGGACTCTTGTCCAGTTGTAATCCTCCGCATTAGGGCCGCAGGCAATTTTATAAAGCTCGTTGCCGCTGTAGTTTCTGCAGTAGGTCTGGTATCTGCGGTAAAGGTCGGAATAATAGGAAGGCTCCATATTGCCGCCGCATCCCCAGTTTTCGTTACCGATACCAAGATACTTTAACTTCCACGCCTTTTCTCTGCCGTTCTTACGGCGAAGGTCAGCCATGGGAGAAATATCGTCGGAGGTTATATATTCTATCCACTGGGAAAGCTCTTCTACAGTACCTGAACCTAAATTTCCTGCAAGGTAAGGCTCACAGCCGATAAGCTCGCACATATCGAAGAATTCGTGTGTGCCGAAGCTGTTATCCTCGGTAACGCCGCCCCAATGGGTATTTATCATCTTTTTTCTGTCTGCCTTGGGACCAATGCCGTCCTTCCAGTGATATTCGTCGGCAAAGCATCCGCCGGGCCAACGAAGTACCGGCATTTTTATATTTTTAAACGCCTCGATAATATCGTTTCTGATACCCTTGGTATTTGGAATGGAGCTATCCTCACCAACATAAATTCCGTTATAGATGCATCTGCCTAAATGCTCGGAAAAATGTCCGTATATTTCAGGGTTTATTCTGCCCTTTTTATCGTTTACGTTTACAAATAAAGTTGCCATAAGATTATTTCCTTTCGGTACTTACTTTTATACTAATTATTTTACCATAAATTTTTAATAAATCAATAGATTTTGTCAAATTTGAACAAAATAAATTGCCGTTTATTTCTTTATGTTGACAGAAAAGAAATTTGACTATATAATAATATTGGTGATTTTATGAAATACAAAGCAGTTATTTTCGACCTTGACGGAACACTTTTAAACACACTTTCAGACCTTGCGGACAGCGCAAACCACGTATTATCGGAGCTGTCTTTACCCACTCACGATTATGAAAGCTACAAATACTTTGTCGGCAACGGCATACCAAAGCTGATAGAAAGATGTCTGCCTGCTGATAGGCAGGAGCTTCACAGCAAGGCTCTTTCCATGTTCAGCGAATATTATGCTCTTCACAGCAAGGACAAGACTGCGCCCTACGATGATATAAAGGAGCTTCTCGGTACTCTTTCTGAAAAGGGACTGAAGCTTGGCGTCATCACAAATAAGGCGCACGATATAGCAGTAAAGGTAGTAGAAGAATATTTCGGCAAGGACGTCTTTGGCTGTATAAGAGGGCTTGACAGCAGTATAAAGGCAAAGCCCGATCCTTCCGGTGCTTTATCGGTTATGCAAAGCCTTGGCGTAACGCCATCCGAGGTGCTTTATATCGGAGACAGCGGTGTTGATATGCAGACGGCAAAAAATGCCGGCTTTACTCCGCTTGGGGTATTGTGGGGCTTTCGCAAAAAGGACGAGCTTATAGAAAACGGCGCAGAGCATATTGCACAAAAACCGCTTGATATATTGAATTACATAAACTGATGAGAGGTATATATGAGAAAACAGTATCTTGAAATAGGAAAAATAGTAGCTACGCAGGGACTTAAAGGAGAATTCAGAGTGCAGTATTACTGCGACAGCGCAGAGGTAATATGCAGCTTTGACAGACTCTTTTTAGGTAAGGAAAAGCAGGAATTCGAGGTAACCAACGCCCGCCCCCATAAGACTCTCGCCATACTTAAATTAAAGGGCATAGATACGGTCGAGCAGGCAAAGACGCTTGTCGGCAAGATGCTTTATATGAACCGTGACGACGCCGAATTACCCGAGGACGTATATTTTATTCAGGATCTTATCGGACTTACCGTAAAGGATGCAGATTCAGGCAAAATCTACGGCAAAATAGACGACGTATATCAGAACGGTGCGGCAGACGTATATTCCATCAAGACTGAAAAGGGCGGTCAGCTTATGTTCCCCGCTATTCCTGAAGTACTTTTAAAGGTGGATATTGACGGCGGAGAAATGATTATAAGACCCCTTGACGGACTTTTTGAGGACGAAGAGGAGATAAAGGGCGAATGATAAGAATCGATATAGCTACCCTTTTCCCCGATATGTGCGAATCGGTGCTGTCCGCAAGTATAGTCGGCAGAGGCAGAGAGGCAGGCTTTATAGAAATAGAGTGCCACGATATCCGCAGATATACCGACAACAAGCACAACCGTGTGGACGATAAGCCCTACGGTGGCGGTACGGGTATGGTTATGCAGGCACAGCCGATTTACGACTGTATCTGCGATATAAGGAATAAAACGGATAAAAACGCTAAAATTATATATATGTCACCCCAGGGCAAAACCCTTACCCAGAGCAAGGTCAGGGAGCTTTCCGCGCTTGATAATATCATAATACTCTGCGGACATTATGAGGGCGTTGACCAGAGAGTTTTAGACGAGCTTCAGGTGGAGGAGATCTCCGTTGGTGACTACGTACTGACGGGCGGAGAATTACCAGCTCTTACTCTTGTCGATGCTATAGCCAGAATGCAGGATGGGGTATTGCCAAATTCCGACGCCTATTCTATAGAAAGCCACTATAACGGAATGCTTGAGCATCCCCAGTATTCAAGACCTGAAGAATGGAGAGGCAGAAGAGTACCCGAAGTGCTTCTCACGGGACACCACGAAAATATCTTAAAATGGCAGGAAGAGATGTCCTTTGAAGTGACTAAAAGAAAGCGTCCCGAACTGCTTTTTGACAGCTTCAGCGGTAACAAGCCCTATGCGAAATACGTGAGAGTTCAGGGAGCAGAGCCTGACAAGAACGGCAGAAAGCCTGAACTGCTTACTCTGATGGGTTATCTTGCAAGAAAAAGAGTGCTTACAAACAGAGAAATAAAGCAATGGAAAAGGGCAGAAATATGGTTTAAGGAGAATATACAGAATCCTTTTTGTGCAGATTGCCCTAAAAATACGGTAGTTTATCTTAAAACAGAAAACGCACAGGATATTCTGCGTACGTACTCGGCACTTATAGATATCCTTATTGCCCACGAAATCCCTTACGAGGTGGTTTTTTCCGATTTTATCGGCAATAAGCTATGGGAGAATGAGCTTATGGCAGGCTTTGAAATGACCGATAAAACCATGTCGGATGTTGAAAACTAATGTATATCTTTGATACATTGTTGAAAATAATTTGTGCAACATATATAAAAATCCAAGCATTATGTAATGACTATTGAGCAAAATACAAAAATAGCAATAGAAAAATTGACGAAATGATAAAAGACAGTTGACGAAAAACAGAAAAAAGGCTATACTAATAACTAACAGGCGCGAAGCATCCGTGCTTTTAGTCTATCGGAAAGTAAAAAACGAATCGACGGAGGTAGTTAATTATGTACGTTAAAGAAGTAAGCGTAAAGAATCAGGTTGGTTTACACGCAAGACCTGCAACATTCTTCATCCAGAAGGCTAACGAATACAAGTCTTCTATCTGGGTTGAAAAGGAAGAGCGCAGAGTAAACGCAAAGAGCCTTTTAGGTATCCTTTCACTTGGTATCGTTGGTGGTACAACAATCAGAATCATTGCTGACGGTTCCGACGAACAGCTTGCTGTTGAAGGACTTGTAAAGCTCGTAGAAAGCGGTTTTGCAGAATAATTAATTTCGTTTTCAAGCTGAAGCCACTGATTACCTCAGTGGCTTTATTTTTTGATTTGCTTTATTTAAAGTAAGGAAAGGCGCATATGATTAAAAGATTTTTCGCTGTAGCTTTATCCGTGGTTATGGTTATATGCTGTACCGCTTGTCAGAAAAGCTATTCGCATATAGAAGGCTATGACGACGTTGTAAACGCAAGAAAGCTCTACGCCTCGCTGAACTCCGCAAGTCTTACCGTGACAGATGCGGAAAAGGGTACAGTCACTCAGGAGATGAATTTTGCGTATGACGTTCAGGATAGACTCGCCTACAGCTATTTCGGTACAGACGGAGAGGTAAACTATTACGAATATCACAACGGCTACGAATACTGCTATTTTGATAAGGCGGAATGGAAGACTCTCACCGAGGGTGACGAAAACTATCACTTCTATACCAGAATGGCAAAGATGTCAATGGTTGACGAAGGAATGATATTCTTAAAGGGCGAAAGCATAACCGCCTCAGAAGTAAAGGATAGCGCAAACGGTAAAATAATCGAAATGACCTACGATCACAAGGCACTTAACAGCTCTATGAAAAATCAGCTGGGACTTGTGGGAAATCTTATCTCCTTCAAGGTAATATATACCCTTGATAAAGAAGGCTATCTCACAAAAATGGAACAGATAGGCAAAGCCTCTCAGGATGATACGCAGAGCATTGTTACGAACATAAACTACGTTCTTGAAATTACCAATATGAATGACGTTGCAAAGATAGAAAAGCCCGAAGTAATACTTGAAAGCTGAAAGAGGTGAGACTCCTGACCGCAGATGAAATCAGAATAGTTCTTGCATCGGCAATAGACGATCCGAAAATATGCCGTGTATTCTTTGACTATGATCCGAATTATTTTTATTATTTCCCCTTAGCGGTCACGCAGGAGCTTTTCCTTGCCGCTAACGAGGACGATTTTTCCATCGACGGTTGTACCGTAAGAAGAATAGAGGACGTTGTAAACGTAAAAATAAAGGATGACAAATGCCTTGAGATAGATATTGCAGAGGGACTGCTCGATAACCTTCACGTGCCTGAGATAGATATCTCCGACTGGCACAGCGTATTCACTTCTCTTAAAGCGATTGATGAAAATATAATCATCGAAAAGGAATCCGACGTTCCCGAAGAATGTCAGTTCGCTATAGGCAGAATTGCCGAAATTCACGGTGATTTTCTGCTTCTGCGTGAATTTGACGCCGACGGCAACTGGCTTTATGACAATACTATAATTCCCTTTTCACAGATTACAAGCGTAACTGTAAATTCAAGGTACGTGAGGGTGTTTTCCAAATATCTTCCGCCTTGTCCGATTGAGTAGAAATAACTATGACTCCGCCTTATTGACGGAGTCTTTTTTAGTGAAAAACTTAATTTATTACCAAAAATCTATTGAAATTATTACATAGCTGTTGTATAATAGAGAAAAATTGTCGGAGGTATTATTTGTGAAAAGAGCAACGAAATTTCTTTCTCTTGCGCTTTCTGTATCAGTTTCACTTTCCGTTCTTACGGGAAGCGTTATGCTGCCGCAGAACGCTATTGTATATCCCGGTGGTACGGCAGGTGTAAATTCTCAGGATCTTGCGGTAAGCGACACAGGGACTTATTCCATAAATTACGATCCCAACGATAACGCCGTTCATTACGGTGTTATAGGCGAGGTTGGTGCAAAAGCGGAAAACGATACCAACAACGACAGCTACAGAAATACAAAATATCACCTTTTCCCCTCTTATTACGAAACGCTGAAGGACAGTTCAGGGCAGCTGAAATTTCCCGGGAGTACGGCGAAGGGTTACGACTATACCGAAATGCTGACCTATGCCATAAACGAGGAAGCTAACAACGTAGCTTCGGGCAGGGATGGATACGAAATACGCATAGAAGAGGGCGTATATTATTTCGGCGGCACTATCAAGGTATGGGGAGAGTTCCACCTTAACGGCGTATACGGAAAGACTGTTTTCGTGTGCGAAAGCAATGATACCGCACTTTTCAAAGCCGCCACCAATCAGACCTACTATCAGGGCGGAAGCATTACGGATATAACCTTTGTGGCAAAGGCTTCTCATTCCTCCTTCAATATATCGTCCTCTGCCGCTACCATACATTCGAGTACCCTTAATCCTTATATAAAGCCTGTTCAGAATTATTACTGCTTTGAGGGTATGAATATATCCTGGTTCAGACTCAAAAACTGTACCATTTCAGGCTTTGCCGCTCCGTTAAAGCAGGTAAAGGGACATATGTGCACACACGTTCAGGACAACACCTTCGGACCTTGTCTTGTGGCTTTAGACGGCACGCACTTTATCGACTGCTTTATACATGATAACTATTTCTACGGCGGTGTTATCGAAAAAGACGGCCATATGGATCTGCCTCTATTCACAACGGGTATAGGTCCCAATCTTACCACCTTCAGCAATAACTACGTAAAGAGCTTTTTCTACGGAAAAGGCGTTTCGGATACCTATGGCGTCACCTACTCGAATAACACCTACGAAAACGTGTATTCCATCCATTTTTATTCTCCCGGCACGTCTGTCAACGCCGTATCGGGATGTCTTTTCAAAAACTGCTCCTATAAGGCGATTGCCGCTATGTTCGAGTCATTGGGATATAAGGAATACAGCAAATCCTACAAGGGCTCCGACGCCTACGTAATACATACGAATCTCTATGATAACAGAGAAAATGAATACAATAAAATGACTGCAGACGGACGCTCCTGCATAATTAATCTCGTCAAGGGCACTACCATCACGGGTTGTCGATTTGAAGAAACGGATATGACCGATACCGATCTTTTCCGCTTTGGCTTTTTCAAAAACGAATCCAGATCCACCATCATCCCCGGCGTTCAGATTATGGATAATTCCTATAAAATATCAAGCTATAAAAAGGATGACATCATAAGCGACAATATAAACCCCAAAAACAACGGCATGAGCAGTCAATGGCATACTAAATACTATCTCTCGAAAAAATCCTCAAAGGATGCCTGCATTTATTACGATCCATATGCCAATATAAAAATAGATCTGTCCTGCTTTTATAACCCCGCTTCAAATGAAACTCTCGGCTACGGAAAGCTCGGAAACGTTGGCGCAGATGAGAATTATCTTGACAAAAACGTAGCCACACAGTATTATAACGATTTAAAAAACGGCAGAAAGGTAGTATACCTTACCGATTTTGGCGCTACTGCCGATGATGGCGGTGGAGATAGTCCCGCTATACAGAAGGCCTTTGATACGATTGCAAAAACGGGAGATATCCTCGTTGTAGAAGGTACCTTCACTATAACAACTCCGATACTGTTAAGAGGCGGAAGTACCTACAGAGTGGTATGCAACGGCGGTAAGAATACCCAGAATGAAGTGCTGGTAGGCGGAGGGTTCTCACTTGCGGTGGGTAATTCTGCTCTTAAAAAGACGGGCGGCTTTGTTCAGGATTGCAATGACGCAGGGAAGGTAAGCGGTTATTTTCTTAATATGCGAGTATATCCCGATAACGTGGGATATGCAAAGGATACCGACAAGGCAGGAACGGTTTTCTATCAGGTGCGCTTTGATAAAATGCATATATCAAACTATCGTTTTGGATATATGGAAGCGGCTTTTGAAGAATGTACCTTTGACAATTCGGTTATCGAAGAGGGCTACAATCAGTATAACCCCTACGGAATAATGAAGCGTTGTATATTAAATAATTCCACAATGCGTTACAGCTATGGCACAGGCAGTCTTTGCGACTACGGCGTAGGCTACAGCTATGCTTATTATCTTACAGATACCGATATTGTGAAATCCTCCTTCAGAGGCAACTGGATAGAATTTATGCAGCTGACCAACGGCTTTAAGCTGAAGGGTGACGGCAACTCCATATACACGGGCAACGTGTTTGACTACGTGTGGAATTTCCAGTTCGGCAGGAACGATATATTTATCGGTAACAACCTTACCCATTGTGCAACGACAAGTATAACAAATCATCTTGCAGGCCCTGACAATATTCAAAGGGACAAATGGTCTGCCGAAATAAAGGCGGGCAATATCACCCAGATGCATATAAGCGACGGCGTGAAGATTGTGGGTAACGTATTCAGCGATGCTGAAACAAGGTACACAACCTATTTCTGCTTTGACGGAAGAACTACTCTTTATAATAAGGATGGCAAGACGGTAACGTCAATTTCCGATGCAAGAATAGCCGCCAACCTTTCAGGACATAAGGAAACTACTCCCGAAATGGTGCAGGTAATATGCTCGGATACACTTATAAAGGAAAACTGTAAGAACAATCAGCTTGACCTTTCCTCTATGGCAAAGGGAGGCTGGCAGGTTACAGAAAATCAGACGTATAGCTATAACCCCAACACCTGCCACGAAAATATCATCCCCGGTACTCTTATATGGCTCTGGGGCGGAAGCACACCCTCCCTTTACTACTACCCCGAATCGGATAGCAGCCAGACTCTGACTCCCGTATATCCCGGCGGACTTGTATTCGATTTAAAATATGAGCTTGACGATATGTCAGGCGACAGAAAAGGCCTTACGATATACGATTTTGATTTTGCCGCTTCTGACAGTCTTGTAATCACGGATAAAAACGGAAACAAGACAAAGGAATCAGGTGGTATTACAGCATCCTATCTTAAGAGAACACCCTTTGTTTCTCCCTTTAACACAAGTATAAAAGCACCGCAGGTATCTCTTATCGAAGCAGGCAAGAATCCTGATAGCGATAAGGTAAGGGTACTGTTATCAGAGTCCTGCTATCTGAACAGCGAGCCTAATGCAAACAAGGGTATAAAGACTCTGCCACCGATTTTTACCTTTGCAGACACCTCTCATAAAAACAAATATACGTATTTTGAGGCGGATATGACCGTTCCTTTGAGCAACAACCCCGTAGGAGATACTCCCGTTATCATTTACGGCGAAGACGACAGATATTATTACGGAGTAAAGGTCGGCTTACAGAATAATTATGCTCTGCGTACCTACACCTTTAAAATGGAAAAGGCTCTTAACGGAAAGCAGTACGGAGTAAATAAGAACACAGGCGGCGTATTGCCGATTGAGTGGGGCAAAATGACCAAAGCAACAAGCACGGATATTTCCTCCCTCGGTGCGGGTAAGCCCGGCAATAACGTAAACGGTAATATTTATACTGATGGCACGGATACCGAGCTTTCAAACAGCATCTGCAGTATAGAGGCTTACGACAAATCAGGTGTAAACGCTCCCGTTATCGCTATGAAGGTAGAATGCACCTACAACTACGGAAGTGATACCGTAGACATAACCGCAATACTTGATTTCAGCGACGCCTACAAGGTAAACGGAGGAAAGGTCAGCGAAAGAAAGGTATCACTCGGCACCTTCTCAATAAAGGATATAGACACTCTCCCCGGCATAACCTATTTTACAGACGTATGGACAGAAAGCATATCATATGGTATAGATAAGGATTTCGACAGAAATTCAGAAAGCGGCTTTGACGCAGGAAGCGATGATAACGAATACTGTCCTCACACCTTCAGCGAATATATCAGAGTAAAGCCTGACTGTCTTAACGGCGGTTACGATTCCTACATCTGCAGCAGATGTAAGGTGCAGATATCCTATACCGAGCTATCACCGTTAGGACACGATTTCAGCTATACCGAGCAGGGAAACAAAGTACTCTGCCATTGTGAAAGATGTCATTATGAGGAATACAGAGATAACGTCCCCGCTCAGACAAATCCTCCGGCTACCGACAGATTGCCGACAGATGATAATCCTATAGATGACGATAATCCCCTTAGTCCCAACAATCCCGTGATACCACCCATCACAACCGTGCCGGCTCCTGCCCTTCCGTCAAAGCCCTCGGAAAAGCCGTCCACCACTACAAAGGACAATCAGAACAACACACCGAAGCCCGACGGCACACCTGCACCTGATAACAGCTCCGCTTCTTCTGATAGCAGCAACGAATCAGGCAATATGACACAGAGCGAAGCTGATACGCCTTCTTCCGTACCTGAAGGCGGCAACAACAATTCGGAAAGCGACGGAAATACGGAATCAGGTCAGGATGAAAATAAAACGGATAATTCCTCTGACAGCGAAAGCGTAAATACGGATACTTCCTCTGCAGAAAACGAATCCTTCCCTCTTTCAAATACGATAATAGTTGCGGTAGCACTTTCTCTGCTCTTTGTTGCGGGCATCGTAACCCTTATAATATTTATCATAAAAAGAAAACAATAGTTAAAAGACGCTCTGTACAGTAACTACAGAGCGTTTTTTGTTGCATTTTTCCCGCACTTATGCTACAATAGAAAAAGAGGTTTTTTGATATGGATATAAAAGTTTTTTTAAGAGATATAAAAAACAGAATAAAAACCGAAAATAAAGGCTCTCTTTATCTTATGAGGATAATTGCAGGGTATCTTTTCGCCTGCCTTTTTCAGTATATGAACAGGGGTGGCATCTTCGCAAAGGAATATCCCAAGGGGATAAATATCGCAATATTCATCGGTACCTTTGCGATAGGCTATCTTGTGCTTACTATCCTTAAGTTTATTCCCGTTATCAAAAAATACAACACCGACGCATTTATGCTTTTTGCTATGACGGCAATCTCCTGCTGTTATCTGAGCTTTGCTTACTTTCTCGAGGTCGGACGGGGTATCGGCATATTTATAGCTCTTGCACCTGTTCTTGCTCTTGTGATATGGCAGACCATCGGGCGGTACAGATTAAAGGCGGGCAAAGCTATTTCAGGTACGTCAGTTGTGCTGATCATATCAGGCTGTATGGTGATGCTGTTGTTTACCGTAATGTCAACGGTAGCAAGATACTATACTCTGAGCGCACCTTGTTTTGACTTCGGCATATTTACCCAGATGTTCGAAAATATGAAGGACGGGCAGGGCGCAGTCACAACGGTAGAAAGAAACTACCTGCTGTCGCATTTCTCGGTACACGTTTCCCCTGCATACTTTGTACTGCTCCCCTTCTATATGATATTCCCCCATCCCGTAACCCTACAGCTTCTGCAGGGACTTGCAATAGTATCAGCCGTTATTCCGCTGATGCTCATCTGCAGAAAATACGGCTTTACGAAATTCAAGACCGCACTCGTGTGCGTTACCTTTACGCTGTACCCTGCCTTCATCGGCGGATGCAACTATGACATACACGAAAACTGTCTGCTTGTCCCCTTTCTGATGTGGCTTTTCTATGCGATAGAAAAGGAAAGCATACCGCTGACTGTCATATTCACTATCCTCACTCTTTCGGTAAAGGAGGATGCGGCGGTTTACGTGGCGGTGATCGGGCTTTACCTCATATTCTCCGACAGAAGCGGCAAAATGAGAAAAACCGGTGCATTGGTACTTCTCTTATCGGTTATTTACTTTGCCATCTGCTGTGCTTATCTTGAAAGTCAGGGACTTGGCATTATGACCTGGCGGTACAGCGAATATATCTATAATGATAACGGCGGACTTATAACCGTAATAGCGTCGGTTATACTCAATCCCGTCTACACTCTGTCAAAGCTCTTTACCGGCGACAAGGCTATCTACGTCATACAGATGCTGGCGCCACTTGCCTTTATGCCGGTGGTAACGAAAAAATTCCACAGATACATTCTGCTGATACCCTTTATACTGATTAACCTTATGCCTGATTATTCCTATCAGTATTCGATATACTTCCAGTATTCCTTCGGAACGGGTGCAATACTGATATGGCTGTTTACTATGAATCTCCGTGATATAAAATATGAACAGAGAAAATGCGTTACCGCCTTTTCCGTTGTTGCGGCACTTATGATGACCTTATCCACAATGTCGGGTATGCTGATAGGAATAAGGCATATGAACGATCCGAAGCATACTGCAGTCATAAGCTATCTTGAAAATCTGCCCGTGACAGAGGAAAGCATCACAGCGGACACCTTCTTTGTTCCCGCTTTATACAAACAGAAGGAGCTGTACGCTCCCCCTGCCCACACTCTTGCCACCGATAAAAATACTCCGCTTTCGGATATTATACTTCTTGACAAGTCCCTGACTCATTATGACGAAAACTATAAATTCTTCATAGACAGAGGCTACAAGGAAGCATATATCGACGAAAAGGTGAGCTTCAGAATAACAAAGCTTGTAAAAGCTTTTGAATCATAGGAAAGGATAAATTATGAAAACACTTATCAGAAATATCACCGCCATACTCCCCTTTGAGGATGGCTTCAAAGCCGAAAAATGTGATATCTGTATCACAGATGACACCATCACAAAAATCGGAAAGGCAGAGGATTTTGCCGCTGACAAGATAATTGAAGGCGAGGGCAGACTTGCATCCGCTGGTCTTGTAAACGCCCACACCCACAGCTATATGTCGGTATTCAGAAACAGCGCTGACGATCTTATGTTTCACGACTGGCTCTTCGGCAGAATTATGCCTATGGAGGACAAGCTGACCCCCGACGATCTGTACTGGGGCACAAAGCTCGCCTGCCTTGAAATGATAAGAACGGGTACTACCGCATTTTTAGATATGAATATCTGCCGCGAGGACGTAACGAGAGCGGTAAGCGAAAGCGGTCTGAAAGCGGTAATTTCAAGAGGTCTTGTAGGTAACGGCAGAAACGATGAGGGCGGTATCAGAAGAATTGAGGATACCCTCTACGATATGGAAAAGTACGGCAGTAACAAACGCCTTAAATTCATGATGGGACCTCACGCCATCTATACTACCGACAGAGAGTATCTGGAGCTTGTTATGGAAAAGGCGAAGGAATATAATATGGGAATCAATATCCATTTATCCGAGTCGGTAAAGGAAATTGAAGACTGCTATGCACAGCACGGCTGTTCTCCCGTAGAGTATCTTGATAATATGGGAATGTTCGACTTCCATACTGTAGCGGCACATTGTGTACAGTTATCAGATAAGGATATTGAGATACTTGCCGAAAGAGGAGTTTTTGTAGCCACAAACCCCATAAGCAATGCAAAGCTCGGCAACGGCTTTGCCCGTATCCCCGATATGCTGGAAAAGGGAGTAAGACTCTGCATAGGTACGGATAGTGCCGCCAGCAACAACACTCTCAATATGTTCAGCGATATGAATTTCATCTCCCTTGCACATAAGGGTAATACAAGAACTGCCCAGGCGGTTACCGCCCAGCAGACTCTTAAAATGGCTACCGAAACGGGTGCAAAGGCTTTAGGTCTCTCCGATACCGGTGTATTAAGGGAAGGTGCAAAGGCGGATATTATGATAATGAATATGAACTGTCCTTCTATGCAGCCTCTTAACAATCCCATAGCGGCAATGTGCTATTCTGCCAGCGGCTACGAGGTTGAAAGCCTGATGGTAGATGGTGAGCTGTTAATGGAAAACTACGAGATAAAGAATCTTGACGCAGAGGAAATTTACTTCCACTGCAACGAAACAATGAAAAGAATAGACGGTTAAGAAAGGAATTTAAAACTATGAGCGAAATCGGAAACCCCGAACTGTGGGAAAGCGGCGAAACCAAAATAAGCTGGGTAAAGGCAAATATGCCCTTACTCCGTGGAATTGAAGAGGAATTTTCAAAGACAAAGCCCTTTGCAGGACTTAAGATTGCCTTATCTGTACATCTTGAAGCAAAGACTGCTTATCTTTGCCGTGTTCTTGCGGCAGGCGGTGCAGAAATGTATATCACCGGCAGTAATCCCCTTTCCACCCAGGATGACGTGGCGGCGGCGCTGGTTCACGGCGGTCTTAACGTATTCGCCTGGTATGACGCTACCGCAGAGGACTATCACAGACACACCTGCGCAGTAATAGAGGCGGCTCCCAATATCATCATTGATGATGGCGGCGACCTTGTAAATCTTATCCACAACGAATACCCCCACCTTATAGATAACGTGATAGGCGGTTGTGAAGAAACCACAACGGGTATTATAAGACTTATCGCAATGGATAAGGCGAAGGAGCTTAAATTCCCTATGATGCTTGTAAACGATGCAGACTGCAAGCATTTATTCGATAACCGCTACGGCACAGGTCAGTCGGTATGGGATGGTATCAACCGCACGACAAACCTTATCGTTGCAGGTAAGAACGTAGTCGTAGCAGGCTACGGCTGGTGCGGTAAGGGTGTAGCAATGAGAGCAAAGGGACTCGGTGCATCCGTTATCGTAACCGAAGTAAACCCCATCAGAGCTATGGAAGCGGTTATGGACGGCTTTAAGGTAATGCCTATGGTCGAAGCGGCAAAGATAGGCGATTTCTTCGTAACGGTTACAGGCTGCTGCGACGTTAT
>JAFTVY010000081.1 GCA_017465545.1 Ruminiclostridium sp. | reverse complement strand
GTAGCTCTCGGTACTGCGGCAGTAGGCGGTCTTACAGCAATGGCTCTGACAGTGCGTAAAAAGAAATAGCACAAATATGACACGATAACAGGAAAAGGAAAGTCTGATTGGCAGTAATGTACTGCGGTCAGGCTTTCCGCTTTTTATATGCCGTAAAACCGCATTGTAAAGGCGAAAATAAAGTATAAAGATACTACGGGAGTATGTACTATATTCACCTTTTTTGTTGCTTTTCTACATAAACAAAAAATACTTTTTGGAGAATTTGCCTATTGCCAAGTTAATCGTTTTCATATATAATTATGATAACAAATTTATTTGTAAAAAAACTTATACGGAGGAAAAAAATCATGAAGTTAAGAAAGATTTTTGCAGGCGTTGTTGCAGCAGCTTTAGCAACAACAATGACAGCAACAGCATTTGCAGCAAACGGCGACAGATTAGAGCCCGCTCAGGCAACACTCGGCTTTGCTGATGGTCAGTGGTTATTCAGCCAGTGGGGTGGCAGCGAAACTCCCGCTACAACACTTGAGGCTCTTGAAGACGTAACAATCACAGGCAACGGAGAATACAAGGTAGCAATCGACTTCTCCAAGGGTATCAACGCTTGGGATACAGCTCTCGAAGACGTATTACTCGACGAAGAAACAGGCGAACCCGTTCTTTACACATCTGTACAGGGTGTTACATGTATGGCAGTTATGGTAAACTTCGCTTCTGATGACGAAGCAAACAACAACCTTATAATCGACATCACGTCTATCAAGTTTGATGGCGTTGAAGCTATGCTTGACGGTGTTACAAGCTACACAAATGCAGAAGACGGTATCTACAGATCCACAATCTGCAACCCCTACATCGGTAGCATTCCTACAGATGCAAGATCCACAGATTTATCTACAGCTTCCGCTACTCTTACAGAATTTGCTGACACATGGTCAAGATGTGAAGTTACTTTCACAATCTCCGGCTATCCCGAAGCAGCTTCTGAGCCCGAAACTCCCGAGACAGATGCTCCCGCAACTGATGCTCCTGCAACAGATGCACCCGCAACAGACGAAAAGCCCAACACAAACACAGGTGCTGAAGGTATCGCTCTCGTAGCTGGTATCGCTGTTATCGCAACAGGCGCAGTAGTAGTTTCCAAGAAGAGAAAGTAATCACTTCAGAAGATTCATAAGTTAAGTCCTATAGTCGTCCCGGCAACAGTCGGGGCGGCTTCCATTTTATAAGGAATATTTATAAGGAAAGAGCCGTCTGCTTTTGCAGGCGGCTCTCCTGATATAGTTTTTTATATGAAGGACAGTATATTCTATGCTATCTTTATACCGAATTCAAAGCTTTCCTTCCAGTAGGAATTGGTATAATCTCCGTATTTCACCTTTTCACCGGGGTAGGGGCTGTATATAAGCTGACCGTCTCCCACGTAGATTCCGCCGAAATAGAGCTTTTCTCCGCTTTCCTCATCCTTGTCGGAGAAGAATACCACGTCACCGGGTAAAACCTCGTCATAATCTATTTTCGTGCCCATCGTGAGCTGACCTTCCGTACCTCGGGGGCAGTTGATATATCCGTTTTCACGAAGAACGTAATATATAAAGCCTGAATTATCAAAGCCCTTTTCGGGAGAAGCCTCGCTGAAGGCGTAATCTATGCCGATTAATGATTTTGCCGTATCTACGATCTCACTGCGCTGTAATGACAGCTCGGGAATCTCCGTACTGCCGCCTATACCTGAATTGTTA
The DNA here is from genome assembly GCA_017465545.1 of Ruminiclostridium sp. Lineage (GTDB taxonomy): Bacteria > Bacillota > Clostridia > Oscillospirales > Ruminococcaceae > Ruminiclostridium_E. The sequence goes on along the minus strand of JAFTVY010000081.1, from coordinate 1,025 downwards.
TCCTCGGATTCGGTATCCTCGCTTGTATCTGTATCATCAGGTGTGCTTGATGTCGGCGTGCTGTCTGTGTCGGAGCTGTTTTCATTATTCTCCGTATCTGAAGCGGAAGAATCGTTCGGAACGCTTTCTGTCACGGAGCTGTCGATACTGCTGTTTACCTTCGATGAATCTGTATCGTTACTACAGCCGCTTATACTGAATGAAAGCAGTAAAGCCGCTAAAAAAACAGAAATGCTCTTTTTCATCTCTTTCCTCCTGACCTTTGTTTTTACAAGTATAGTATAATCCATCAGCACAGAATTGTCAAGTCGGATTATACCATAAATTGTAAAAAATAGCCTTCTGAGGTGACTCTGTGCTGAAAAGTTTATGAAACTTAAATGAAAATTTATACCGCCAGCGTTCCGTTTTCGCTGATTTCAAGCAGGAGTATCTGCTCTTCTTTTCCGCTGTCGGCGTTGATATAGACCAGTATCGGTGTACCACCGTTTTCGTCCTTGCTGTAGCATCTGAATTCGTAGCAGTACAGCTCGTCGGCACCTCTTGAAGGAATATAGCACAGCCTTTTTCCCGTTACCGTAAGATAAGGAGAGATTTTCTCTGCTGCCTGAGACGGTGCAAGCTTCGGTGTTTTTATCTCCCTTTCCTTGTGGTTAGTGATATATCCTCTGCCGTCAAAACCGATGATCTCTCCATTGTCAAGGGCAACGCTTACCTTTACAAGGTCGGTATATATAAGGATGTCTTCCTCCTCTGCCGCAAAATTTATTGTGCAGACGTTACGGCTCACCTCGTAATAAGTGTAGCTCATATCGTCAATACCAAGATAGGACAGATATTCTTCCGCTTTTTCTACAGCCTCTTCGCCTGTCAGTCTGCGCTCTGTGACCTCACGGTAATCCGACGTATAGCAAAGCAGTCCCCCTTGCTTTGTTACCGCTACCGTAGTGTCTCCCTTTGTGAAAACGTAGCAGGGAAGCTTTCCTTGTTCGTCTGTCTCCTCACTTCTTGAAAGCTCCTTTTCT
>JAFTVY010000004.1 GCA_017465545.1 Ruminiclostridium sp. | reverse complement strand
GGAACACCCTGAGGATTGTCAAATTCAGAAGAAATGCAGGGGCAGTTCTTTGCAGGAGCTGTAAAACGTGAGTTGGGATGTGCAAGCTTATTACCTGCTGCTGTGTATTCCTTACCGTTTACCTTTGCGCCCTTCCACTCTGTTGCATTTTCAGGAGGATTCTTGTCAAGACCTTCCCACCATACTGTCATATCGTCATCATTGATAGCAACGTTTGTGAAGATTGTGTTCTTCATTGTTGACTGTAAAGCGTTGAAGTTGGACTTTGCATTTGTACCGGGAGCTACGCCGAAGAAACCGTTTTCGGGGTTGATAGCGTAAAGTCTGCCGTCGGGACCCTGCTTCATCCATGCAATGTCATCACCTACTGTGAATACTTCATAGCCTGCCTTCTTGTATCCCTCGGGAGGAATAAGCATAGCAAGGTTTGTCTTACCGCAAGCAGAGGGGAATGCTGCTGTGATGTACTTGATGTCACCGTCAGGCTTCTTAACACCTAAGATGAGCATGTGTTCTGCCATCCAGCCTTCCTTCCAGCCCTGGTAGGAAGCTATACGGAGTGCGAAGCACTTCTTACCGAGAAGTACGTTACCGCCGTAAGCAGAGTTTATTGACCAGATTGCATTATCCTCGGGGAACTGAACGATGTATCTCTTTTCAGGATCAACGTCAGCCTTGGAGTGTAAGCATCTTACAAAGTCGTTGGAATCATCGGGAAGGTTTTCAAATGCCTGCTTACCCATTCTTGTCATAATATCCATGTTGAGTACAACGTAGATAGAGTCTGTAAGCTCAACGCCAACCTTTGCGATAGGTGAGCCGATAGGACCCATAGAGTAGGGAATTACGTACATTGTACGGCCCTTCATAACGCCGTCATAAAGCTTTGTGAGCTTTTCGTACATTTCCTTGGGGTCGCACCAGTTGTTTGTAGGACCTGCATTTTCCTTCTCTCTTGAGCAGATGAAAGTTCTGTCCTCAACACGTGCAACGTCGTTTTCAGCTGTTCTGTGATAAAGACAACCGGGAAGCTTTTCCTGGTTAAGCTTGATCATTTCGCCTGTTGCGATCGCTTCGTCACGAAGAGCCTGGAGCTGTTCGTCACTACCGTCAATCCATACAACCTTTTCAGGCTTTGTGAGGGCTGTCATTTCTTCAACCCATTTTAACACATTCTGGTTATTTGTCATAACTTTGGTGTTCTCCTTTTCCTTTTATTATTACCAGCATAGCTGATAGAAATTCATTTATTGGAATACAACGTACTCCTTTTAATATTATATCTTATTTTTGTCAATAGGTCAATAGTTATCGTGATTTTTTTATCAAATTATTTCTTTTTTCGTATCCTTTTATTTCTTTACGAAGAATCAGTAATGCTATGAGATTCGGTATCGCCATAAGTCCGTTGAGCAGGTCGGACAACTCCCATACAAAATCCGTTTTCGATATCGCTCCCACAAAGCACAGCAGAATGAATATATAAAAATACCCTTTAGTCCATTGCTCTCCCATAAGGTATCTGATGCATTTTCTGCCGTATATACACCACCCTGAAACCGTAGCTACCGCAAAAATAAGCACCAGAACCGATAAAAATACGTTTCCCGCTTCTCCCATCACACTTTCAAATGCAATGGCGGCTATATCTATTCCATCAGCGGATATTCTGTCCGCTCCGCTGATAAGTATCGCAAAGGCAGTCAGACTGCACATAACTATCGTATCAATGAATACCTGGAGCATCGCCCATTGTCCTTGCTTGCGGGCGGTATCACAATCGGAATCCGCGTTTATCATAACCGACGTACCAAGTCCTGCTTCGTTGGAAAAAACACCCCGCTTCACACCCCACGCCATAGCATTCAGCATAACTCCGCCCGCTGTACCTCCGGCAATTGCTTCAAGAGAAAAAGCCTCGCTCAGGATTTTGTTCAGGACTTCTCCTATTCTGTCTATTCCCGATAATATAACCCACGTACATCCGATTACGTATAGCAGGGAAATGAACGGAATCAGCCAGACGGTGATTTCCGACAGCCGTTTTACTCCTTTTCCTGCAAAGAATAAAACCAGCACGGCACATACTATTCCCGTCACCCATAAAGGAACGCCTGCACTCCTTTTCAGCACCGTGCCTGCAGAATTTATCTGCGCCATATTCCCCATACCAAAGCTTGCTCCTATGCAAAGCACGGCAAAAATCTCCGCTATGACTTTTCCTGCCTTTTTATCGCCGAATGCTTTTCTGATATACCTGAAGGGAACTTCGCTGTCTCCTTTTTTGGACTTTGTTTTGTATCTGTGACCAAGATAATTTTCTGCGTAGCAGGTCATCATACCGAGTAGTGCCGCAACCCACATCCAGAACACAGAACCCGCACCGCCAAAGGTTATTGCCGTACCTATGGCTATAATATTTCCTGTTCCGAGCGTAGTACCAAGAGTTGCCGTAAGTGCCGCAAAGGGCGATATTCCGCTTTCACCATCCCTGCTTTTTCTGAATATTTCCCCTATTCCCGACAAAACCCTGAAGCCGCCGAGCCTTACGGTGAATATAAATCCCGTAAAGGAGAAAAGTAAAAGCATCGGTACGCCCCATACTATATTTTCGTTCAGCCACCTGATTATATCCATAAGTCCCCCTTGAAAATCTGTATTTCTACATTTATACTTACAAAGGAGTGATTATATGACAAGCCTTAAAGCAGATAAAAGGTTACTTGTTCTTCTTCTGCTTGTCCTTCTGCTGTCAGGATCTGCTGTAGTGATGATACTACGCTTTCTTCTGAAGGGAAGTACGGCTTTTTTTGTAGCTGTCTGCATTATGCTATCCGCTCTGATGATAATTTCATTGTGGCTTACCTTATATTTCGTTTCGGTAAGCTACGAAAGAGGGGACAGGTGCCTTAAAATCACCTCAGGAATCATTATAAAAAAGCACACGTTCATAAGAACCGATAAGCCTCCCGTTATAGCACGATACAGACTTCCGCTTGGCACGGGATTTTCTGTTATCTATATATACGGCGGTATCCAGCTGATTCTCAGTACAGAGGTTATATAACCGCAACTTCATCCACAATATAAGCTGTATTTTTATAATTGCTTACACTATATCTATAAAAAATAACCAAAAATAAACAGTAATATAGTGCAATTCGACGAAAAGCAATATTACCAAAAAAAAGGCTTTTATTTTGTTCGCATTTATGCTATAATATTAATAAGCGGATTTATGTCGGGTATAGCTATGCCTGTTGACGATAACCGTTTCATAAAGATACTATCGTTTCCGCATTAAAAGGAAGCATCACAGATACATTATAATAAGATATTGAGGAAGTGTTAATTTTGGATAAATTCATTATAAATGGTGGAACTCCGCTGAGAGGCGAGGTTCAGATCAGTGGCGCAAAAAATGCCGCTGTAGCGATTATACCTGCTGCAATTTTAGCGGCGGACAAGTGCATTTTAGATAACGTACCTTCAATCAGCGACGTAAACGTTGCTCTTGAAATCCTTGCAGATATGGGTGCAACTATCAGAAGACTCAACAAGTCAAAGATAGAGATCGATACCTCCTGTATCCGTGACGGAAGAGTTTCTCATGACCTTGCCCGTTCAACAAGAGGCAGCAGTTATTTTTTAGGCGCACTTTTAGGACGCTTCAAAAAGGCGCAGGTACCCCTTCCCGGTGGTTGTGATTTAGGTAGCAGACCTATCGACCTGCATATCAGATGCTTTGAGGCACTCGGTGCAGAAACAGATCTTCAGCACGGAGTTGTTGATATAAAAGCTGACAAGCTTATCGGTACACAGATTTTCTTTGATAAGGTTACGGTAGGCGGTACAATAAACGCCCTTCTTGCCTGCGCTATGGCAGAGGGACTGACGATTATCGAAAACGCCGCTAAGGAACCTCACATCGTTGACCTGGCAAACTTCCTCAACTCTATGGGTGCGGATATTATGGGCGCAGGTACAGACGTTATCAAGGTAAAGGGCGTACAGAAGCTTCACGGCACAGAATATACGGTTATCCCCGACCAGATAGAAGCAGGTACTTTTATGGTAGCTGCTGCGGCTACAGGCGGAGACATCACACTTACAAACGTTATACCCAAGCATCTTGAGCCTATTACAGCAAAGCTCAGAAAAATGGGCGTTACCGTAGAAATTGCCAAGGATAGCGATACCGTAAGAGTTATAGGCAACTTAAACTACGTTGCAGCTGACGTAAAGACGGCACCTCATCCCGGCTTCCCCACAGATATGCAGCCTCAGATAACAACCCTTCTGACAATAGCAAAGGGTACAAGTATGGTAACAGAGAGCATCTTTGATACCCGCTTCAAGTACGTTGACGAGCTTTGCAGAATGGGTGCATCTATTAAGGTTGACGGACGTGTAGCTGTTGTCAACGGAGTAGAAACTCTGACAGGCGCACCCGTAAAGGCTTGCGATTTAAGAGCAGGTGCGGCGCTTATCATAGCAGGTCTTGCCGCAAAGGGCGTAACAGAAATTGAAGACATCTACCACATCGAGCGTGGATATGAAAATATGGAAATCAAGCTCAGAAGCCTCGGAGCTGACATAGTAAAAAAACAGTTTGATGAGGAAAAGCTGAGAAAGGCTTTATAATATGGCAAGGCTTTTACCTATCTGTAGCTCAAGCAAGGGTAACTCTGTTTTTATCGGTGATACAAGCAGAGGAATACTTGTAGATGCAGGCTGTAGCTTCAAGGCGCTGAAGGATGGACTTGCTCTTGGCGATATCTCCTTTGATGCCGTAAAGCTTATAGTAGTAACACACGAGCATACAGATCATATAAAAGCACTTCTGCAGATTACAAAGCACACGGATATACCTGTATACGCTTCAGCAGGAACAATGAAGGAAATGCTGAGATGTGGATATATACTGGATAACGGCAATCTGCACGAATGCAGTGAGCTTTCATCCGCTCCCACGGATATTGAGATAAACTGGTTTCATACACCCCACGATAGTGTGGAAAGCGTTGGCTACACCTTCTCCTGGGGCGAGCATAAAATAGCCTGCTGTACAGACCTTGGTCACGTTACAGAGGAAGTGAGAAGAAACCTTTCGGGCTCGGATACGGTCTATATCGAAGCAAATTACGAACCGTCACTGCTGAAAGGCAACGTTAAATATCCGGTTTTTCTCAAGGAGAGAATAGCCTCGGACAGAGGGCATCTTTCCAATAACGATTCGGCAGATTTCTGTACAGAGCTTGTAAAAAGCGGTGCGAGAAATATCATTTTAGGACATTTAAGTCAGGAAAACAACACACCGTCAGATGCGTTTAAAGCAGTAAGCCAGAGGCTTTTATCAAACGGTATAAAATCAGGTATCGACTATACTCTCAGCGTTGCTCCTGTAAGGAATGACGGAAAATACATAATAGTCTGACAATGCTTTAAAACTATTTCAACAGGTTTTCTGAAAACGGTTGAAGTAGTTTTTGTTTTAGTAAAAGGAGAATGAATTTATGGAAGTATATCTTATTTTAATGGCAGTGACCGTACTGCTTGGAATCCCGCTGATCGAGATAAAACCGACGCTCACCAAAAAGGTTATCTATATAGCCATAGTGTTCTCCTTTATGTTCTATCTGACAATTTTCAGATACGGACTCGGAAACGACTATTACTCCTATATCTACATTATGCGACTTGTGGATAAAGCCTCCTTCTTAGAGATATTCGGCATGGGCTACGAGCCAGGCTTCGTTCTCATCACAAAGCTCATTACCCTGTTTACAACCAACACTGATGTGCTTTACGTAATTTACGGAGCATTGATACTTGTTCCTACCGCCTATGCAATATTCAGATACAGCGAAAACCTCTGGATGTCCTCAATGCTGTTTATAGGACTTACCTTCTTCTATTGCTCGCTCAACTTCGTTCGTCAGGCAATAGCCTTTGCTATAATTCTTCTTGCATACAGACATATAAAAGAGGGTAAGCATTTCAAGGTTATGGTCTATATCTTCATTGCCTGTCTGTTCCACAGCTCGGCAATAATACTTATACCGATTTACCTGCTTGCAATGTTTGTCCGTGTAACAAAAACAACGGTTGTACTCTACGGTATACTGTTTGCAGGCGTATATTTCTTCTCCTGGCAGATTCTCGATATTGCGGTGCTTATACTCCCTCAGTACAAGAACTACCTGTCTCTTAATTTTATACAGAACGGCTTTTCACCGGTATATCTTATCGTGCCGACGGTGATTATGGTATTATCTCTTGTTGCTCATTTCACGGGCTACGGAAAAGCATATCCGTTGGTGTCCTCCGTATTTACAAACTTTGCAATCTATAATTTCTTTATATGGCTCATTTCAACAAAGCACTTTGTTTTAGAGCGCTTCTCAATGTATTCGTATATTATGATGGTCTTTTTCCTGCCATCCATTGCAAACTATTACAGAAAGAAGCTCCAGAAATACCTTTATGAAAGAAAGGCACAGAAAGCCTACGAAGAAGGTAAGAAGGTAAAGCGTCTGCGTTTTGATATAACCGTAGACGAATACCTTGAAAAACGTCGTGCAAAGAAAGCCGCTACAGAAAAAACGGAAGAGCCCGTTGTGCAGGAGCCTGAGCCTGAAGCTACTGAAGAACCCGTTGTAGACGAAAAGGAACAACAGCGTCTCGATCTTATCAAGGAAATACTTGGCGAAGAAGCAAACGATCTTCAGTCCGCCCTTGCACCCGATAACAAGCCCAAAGAGGTTATAGTCGAAAAGAAAAAACAGCTGAAGTCGGATGAAAGCTATCTGCCCGAAAATTATAAATATCGTCGCAACAAGTCAGGTAACAAGCTTATTAACCTGATAAAGCATCCTGCCAGCGCATATAGTATCTTTATGGCAGTGGCTGTGGTTTCCTGCCTGTGGTATAATTATTTCGGACTTACCGTTTCATCAAAGGGCTTCCATGGAGTAGTACCGTATCGCAGTAATCTGCCGTTCTATATGGAAATGACAAACAATGGCGAAAATATGGAAACTGCGGATAAAGCAAAGTGGTTGCGCAAGGAAACGAATATCATGTCCTACTTCTATAAGCTTATGGAATGTGACGAATATACAATATTCATCACCAACAGAGGTAATACGTCAAACGGACTCAACGATGGCGTCAGAGCGGCATTTGCACATCTCGGATTTACTAAGCTTGCCGATATAGGGCTGGGCGAGAATTACGCAGCAATTGTATGTGATGGCAAGATCATATACGAAAGCTCATCTAAACAGCCCATTTATCATAAGGACAAGGTAATGAACTACGACGTGACTATGAAAGCAGAAGGACCTCTGTCCTCCATCGTAATCGGCACTAAGGACTTTTCTCTTAACGAAAGCGGACTCAATATAGTAGTTCTTGATTCCAAGAACAATAAGGTCGTTGATAAGGTACGCTTCAAGACCTATTACGTAATGCTTACGGCTACAAGATAAATATCAGGAGATTATAAATATATGAGAATGAGAAGAAAAAAACACCTTGAAGAGCGTCTTCTGGATTGCTCCTCGGTGAATTTAGGCTGGCTTGTTGACTACGCCGCCGAGGCAAGAGGTGAAACACAGCAGTGTACCCTTGATACAATGAAAATATTCGGCAATAATAATCCTGTTCATCTTGAAGTCGGATGCGGTAAGGGTGGCTTTGTGGTAGAAGCGGCAAAAAGAAATCCCGATATAAACTATATTGCCGTCGAAATGGCACGTAACGTTATAGTCAGCGCTATGGAGCAGGCAAGAGAAGCCGGACTCCCCAACCTTAAATTTCTGATGGGCAAGGCTGAATATCTTGAAAAATTCTTCCCGGAAAAATCCGTGGAAAGAATATATCTCAATTTCAGTTGTCCGTACCCTAAGGAAACTTATAAAAAGCACCGTCTTACTCATAGCGGATTCCTTGAAATTTATAAAAGAATCCTCATAGACGGTGGCGAAATACATCAGAAAACAGACAATATGAAGCTTTTTGAGTTTTCTATCGAAAGCTTTTCACAGTGTGGCTTCAGACTTAAGAATATAAGTCTCGACCTTCACAACAGCGACTTTGAAGGTAATATCGTGACAGAATATGAAAAGCGTTTTTCTGATGCAGGTTTCCCGATTTACAGATTAGAAGCAATTAATTCATAAAAATATCTTTACTTTTTAAAAAATATGGTATATACTATATATAGCACCTGAAATTTCAGGTAGATAGAATATAATGACAGGCAAGGTATATCAATATGAGCAAGTTATGGGCATTTATCGGTGTTGCGGCGGCAGTCGGAGCAGGTTATTATCTTGGTAAGAAGCTGATGGAAGAAAATCCTGAATTAGTATCCGACGTAAAGGAAAACTGCACAGAAAAATTCCGTACAGCTTCAGACGTAGTTAAGAGTGGTAGCGACAAGCTCTCAAAGAATATAAGCAAGATTGTAGAAACAGGCAAGGAAAAAGGCTCTGATTTTGCTAAAATGGCAAAGTCTTCAACAAGCAGCTTCAGGGATGAACTCAACAGCCTCAAGGAAAAGATCACTTCTGCAGGTAAGAGTGCAGAAGTTGACTTCTATGAAGAGGAAGAGGAAAATACACAGGAAACCGAATATACTTCTGATGCAGAATTTACAGAAGAAGTCCTCGAAGAACCCGAAGAAGGTTCAGAAGCTCTTTAATCAGAGTATAATACAAAAACAGAACCACCGTAGACGTTTAAATCTACGGTGGTTATTTTATTAATAGGGATTCTTTAATAACGTTTCCTTCAAAGAACAGTATTTATCCGCCATACATACAAGCCACGCTTCCTTACTGTCGGGAATCCTTGTGAGAGTCAGAGGCCACATGTGATTGGATATTATATTTCTTTCTTTTTTTGTAAGTGGAAAGGTATTGCGGGCGTTTCTTTCAGCCGTTATCGGATGTGAAAAGCCGTGCAGACCGTCGGGAGTAAATGCCTGATCGTGCCAGTCATATAAAAAGAAATCGTGGAGTAATGCGCCTCTTACAAGCGCCTTTACGTCAATATCCCAGCCGAGCCTTTTAGCGTACAAATAAGCGTAGAGGCATACCATAGTACAGTGCTGATAGCAGGATACGTCGCCGTGCTGAGTGAAATTCTTCATCAGCTTTACTCTTTTGTGGGAAAGTATTTCCTTTGCCGTTTTTATAAATTCTTTATCTCTTGCTGAAAATTCTGCAGAGTTATTCATTATCAAAATCGTCCTTATCGCTGTATTCTTCTTTTTCTCTGCTGTCTCTGAAATAGTTGTATCTGTCTCTTATTCTTGAAAAAACGTTTATCTTCGCACCGATGTTGGTAAGACTGAAGGTCTTTGTTATTCTCTCCTTATCTATCTGCTTTTTAGCCGTGATAAGGAAATCTACCGTCATAATAAGCGGAATTACTATTGCAGTACCGCATATGAACTGATAGGGCAGGTGGTCTATAACAAAGTACGTTACGTGGGAAACCACGTAAGCCATAAACAGTCCCATTACACCCCAGAACAGAGATGAAACGAGTGATATACGGTTCTTATATACCAGCTTCAGCATACTGTAATCCCAGAACTGCTTGTTGAACATAGTCTCCATAAGCCAGCCCGTGAAATATTCAAGTACTGTACAGAACGCCATCGCTACAAAGAATACGGCAAAGCCGTTGTCTCTGAAGGGGGTTGTAACAAGAAGCAGTATGATACCGCCTACACCGTATATAGGAATATAAGGACCTTTTAAAAAGCCTCTGTTTATCGGTTTTTTGTGATACAAGGATTCTATTGCAGATTCCTGTAACCAACCAATCAAGCAGTAAAAGCAGAAGGTGAATAACCAATGTTCAAATCCGAAATTCATATCTTTCTCCTGATTTTGCAGTGTCGCTTGCTTTGTCTTCTTAATCAGATATATACTAATATACATACATATCCATAATCATTATATTACAGCCTGCAAAAAAAGTCAATTTAATTTTAAAAATTTTAATTAATTTGCTGAAATTTTGTGATATTTGTAAATTTAAACAAAAATAATAACCTCAAATTGTTCAGCTTTACAGCAAAAAAATCCCGTTTCGTTATAGCGAAACGGGATAATCTGCTATTAAAGAGCGGGCATAAATACAGACCAGATGAAGATAACGAGAAGGCACACAGGTGCGATGAATTTAACCATTACACGATAAAGCTTCTTTGATTTGAATACGCCACTCGATTCGATTTCTTCCTCAACGTACTTTGTTTTGACGATATAACCGATAAGAATGCAGGTGAACATTGCTACAAGGGGCATTATAGCGTTGTTACTGATAAAGTCGAAGAAGTCGAGTATATCCTTGCCGAGTATTCTTACGTCCTTCCACACGCTGTAGCCAAGAACCGAAAGCATTCCGACTGCAATAGCTCCTATCATAACTACAACACACGCCATTTTTCTTTTCAGCTTTGTCTTTTCGCATATAGCCGCAACTATCGTTTCCATAAGCGAAATGGAAGAAGTAAGCGCCGCAAGTAACACGAGTAAGAAGAACACGATACCTACTATATTACCGCCGGGCATTGAAATGAATACCTTTGGCAACGTCTCAAACATAAGTCCGGGACCTGCTTTTATTCCCTCAGGACCGCCTGAAAAGGCAACTACTGCAGGAATTATCATAAGACCTGATAAAAATGCAACACCCGTATCAAATAATTCGATCTGTCTTGTGGAAGTCTCAATCGATGCGGATTTCGGCATATACGAGCCGTAGGTTATCATAATACCCATTGCTATGGAAAGTGAGTAGAAGAGCTGTCCCATAGCGGCGATTATCGTTTCAATAGAGAATCTTGAAAAATCAGGGAGCAGATAGAATTTGAGACCTTCAAGCGCACCCTCAACCGTGAGCGAATATATTGAGATACCTATAGTCATAAATATCAGAATAGGCATCATTATCTTACTCATCTTTTCAATGCCCTTCTGTACGCCCATAAGTACAACACCTGCAGTAAGCAGAACGTATACTACCAGGAACAGAGCGGCCTGCGGAGTGTTTGAAATGAATGCACCGAAATACCCATCGGTATTTGCCGCCGCATCCCCCTGAAACGTTACGAATACGGTAAGATACTTCAGTACCCATCCGCCTATTACACAGTAGTAGGGAAGAACTATTATCGGAACAAGAGTAGCAACAAAGCCAAGTGGCTTGAATTTTTTATTTACAAGACCATAGGCGTCAAGCACGCTTTTGCCGGTTCTTCTGCCTATTGATATTTCCGTTATCATAAGGGTAAATCCGAAGGTGACAGTCAGAATAAGATAAACCAGCAGAAAAATTCCTCCACCGTATTTTGCGGCAAGATAGGGGAATCTCCATATGTTGCCAAGACCTACGGCAGAGCCTGCCGCGGCAAGTATGAAGCCCAGCCTGCTTCCGAATCCAACCTTGTTTGTACTTTTTTCCATATATTATACCTTTCAGCTTTATTATTTCCTTTTGCTATTATCTGTCCTTGTAGAGGGAAAATACAGACCGATAGCATTGACAATTTCTTGACATAAAGAACGCCATACTGTATAATTATAATATAATTATTTTAATAAGTCAAGTGAAAGAAGTGTTTTTAGGTGAATCTTATAAACGTTACTAAAAGCGAAGATATAATCAGTCTGAGCCTTCTTGCTAAAAGTATATGGACAGAATGCTACAGCGAGATACTGTCAACAGGTCAGGTGGATTATATGACCGATAAATTTCTGTCTCCCGATGCTATCTCAATGCAGATAGAAAAAGAAGGTTACGAGTATTATTTTATAGAATATGATAACGAAATAGCCGGCTTCACAGCCTTCAGAAGGGAAGAAGAATCACTCTTTTTAAGTAAGCTCTACGTTAAAAATGAGTACAGAAAAAAAGGACTTGCATCCTTTGTTATGGATTATCTTGAAGAAAGATGCAGAAAGGATAATCTGTCTTATATATGGCTTACCGTCAACGTGAACAACCATACCGCTATAAACGCCTATAAACGAAAGGGCTTTGTGATTTTCAAGGATGAATGCACCGATATAGGCGGCGGCTATTATATGGACGACCATTTTATGAAAAAGAATATTAACTCTTGAAATTTCCTCACAGATAGTGTATAATTAAAAGCGGACAAAATAAGTGCGCTTTTAATCGCTTTAAGAAAGAAGGAAATAAATTTGAAAAAACTACACTTGGATATAACGGGTATGACCTGTGCCGCCTGCTCGGCAAGAGTAGAAAAAGCGGCAAAGGGAATAGAAGGTGTAGAGAATATATCGGTAAATCTTCTGAAAAATTCTATGACCTGCGAAATTGAAAGTCAGGGCAAAGCCGAAGAACTAATAAAGGCAATAGAAAAGGCAGGCTACGGTGCATCAGAAAAAGGCGCCACAGAGCAGAAAAAAACTGCATCCACACCTGCACAGGATACGTCGGTACCGATGTTAAGACGTTTTATAGCGTCCCTTGTTTTTCTTCTGCCCTTGTTCTATATTTCTATGGGGCGTATGCTGGGATTTCCACAGCCACCCTTTATGACGGGTACGGAAAACGTAATGACCTACGCCTTTACCCAGCTTCTGTTATGCCTTCCGGTAATCTATATAAACAGAAACTATTTTATAAACGGCTTCAGATCGCTACTTCACGGCGCACCAAATATGGATACGCTTATAGCGACAGGCTCAGCGGCATCCTTTTTATACGGGATTTTCGCAATCTATCGCATAGGCTACGGACTCGGACACGGGGATATAGCTCTTGTCGGACAATATGCGTCAGACCTTTATTTTGAAGGCTCTGCAATGATTCTTACTCTCATTACTCTCGGCAAGACGCTTGAAGCAAAATCAAAGAAAAAGACTACCGATGCAATAGCAGAGCTTATAGATTTAGCACCTAGAATGGCAACCGTCATCCGTGACGGAGAAAGAATAACCATCCCCGCAGAAGAGATAATAGTCGGTGATATTCTCGCAGTAAAGGCGGGCGAATCCGTTGCCGCAGACGGCGAGATAATAAAGGGAAACGGTAGCCTGAACGAGGCGGCTATCACGGGAGAAAGCATCCCCGTAGAAAAGACGGTCGGAGATAAGGTTATCTGTGCTACCGTAAATACCGGCGGCTATTTTGAGATGAAGGTACAGAAAACCGGCGAAGATACCACACTCTCCCAGATAATAAGACTTGTGGAGGAGGCGTCGGCTACAAAGGCACCCATAGCAAGACTTGCAGATAAGATAAGCGGAATTTTCGTTCCCGTAGTAATGACTATAGCAGTCATAACCTTCTTAGTCTGGATGCTCTGCGGACAAAATTTCGAGTTTGCTCTTTCCCGTGGTATAGCGGTACTCGTTATATCCTGCCCCTGCGCATTGGGACTTGCAACTCCCGTTGCGGTTATGGTAGGTACCGGCACAGCGGCAAAAAACGGAATCCTCATAAAATCCGCAGGTGCGCTTGAAATAACAGGAAAAACCGACGTTGTGGTCTTTGATAAGACGGGTACCATAACTAAGGGTGAGCCCTCTGTTACCGATGTTATTTCCTATGAAAAAACCGATACAGAGCTTATAAGAATAGCTTCAGGACTTGAAAACGGCTCAGAACACCCTCTGTCCCGTGCGGTTATGAGCAAAGCACAGTCTCTTTCCGTAAAGCCTGATACAGCAGAAAATTATGATATAGTCGTAGGCAAGGGCATATCGGCTCAGATTGAAGATAAGCGTTATTTCCTCGGAAATGAAAAGCTGATGCGTGATAATAATATATCAGTGGCAGATGCACAGAAGGATATTGTAAAACTTTCCGACAGCGGAAAGACCGTGCTTATCCTTGCAGATGAAAAATCTGTTCTCGGACTTATCGCTGTAGCGGATACCATAAAGGAAAGCAGTAAGGAGGCAATTTCCCGCCTTCACGGTATGAATATAAAAACTCTTATGCTGACGGGAGATAATGAGCAGACTGCAACCGCAATCGCAAAGATGGCAGGTATAGACGAGGTGAAAAGCTCCCTTATGCCTGAGGATAAATCCGAAATAATAAAAACACTTATGTCGCAGGGTAAAAGAGTGGCAATGGTGGGGGACGGTATAAACGACGCTCCTGCTCTTACTACCGCTGATACGGGTATAGCCGTCGGAGCAGGTACGGATATAGCTATAGACTGTGCAGATATCGTGCTTATGGGTAGCGAGCTTACGTCGGTATCCGATTCAGTAGCTCTTTCCAGAAAGGTAATGCGGAATATAAAGCAGAATCTTTTCTGGGCGTTTATCTACAATGCTATAGGCATCCCCGTAGCCGCAGGCGTGCTTTATCCCATATTCGGCATAACCCTGAATCCTATGATAGCGGCGGCGGCAATGAGCTTAAGCTCATTCTGTGTAGTATCAAATTCGTTAAGATTACGTCTGTGGAAGCCTATAGGCTTTACTAAGACGGAAGAAAATAAAACAATACGTGAAGAAAAAGGAGAAAAGAAAATGACAACAGTTATAAAAGTAGAAGGTATGATGTGCGGACATTGTAAAGCGATGGTAGAAAAGGTGCTTAACGCAATCGACGGTGTAAGTGCAACGGCAGATCTCGAAAATAAGCAGGCGGTAGTAGAACACCCTGAAAGCGTAAGCGTAGAAACTTTAAAGCAGGTAATAATCGATGCAGGATACGAGGTTCTCTGATATAATACGCCGTTTGTTTTCGGTATTTACAGCTCTCGTGATAAGCCTTTCGTTATTTTTAACGGCAGGTGCAGAGCAAAGCGAGACCGAAAACAAGAAACCACAGAAGGTTTACGAGCTTATAACCTCAAGCAACCCCGAATACAGCTGTAAAATAAGTATATACAGCAGAAGCATATCTCTGTCAGGCTGCTACAAGTCCGACCCTGTCAAGGAAGTAACGTTGAGGAATGCAGGTACAATCTCCACTACCCTTAAAAGCGAGAGCAATGGTACCTTTACCGCAACCATAAATCCCTCCGAATCTCTTAAAGCGGAGGATATGATTGATATAACCCTTACTTCAGGCGTACACCTTACCTACAGAGTAGGCTTTGCAAACGGCGGCTGGTATTTTCCCGATAATGGTCTGTCACAGCAGAACGAAAAGGTTCTGGAAAAGATAATGCCCACCTCCGCAAAAAGCTGGGTAGGGTATCTTACCGACGAAATGACCGAGGAAAGTGTCAGAAAAACGCTGGATGATATAAAATATTTGTCCGATTATATTGCAAAAGATATAAAAGGGGATTATAATAAGACTGTAGCAATTGCAGACTGGGTATCTGAAAATATTTACTATGACCGTGATGCAAGAGACAGCTCGGTGACTCAGGATACTATCTGTATAAAAAACGTACTGCAAAGAAAACGTACAGTCTGCGCAGGTTATTCAAATCTTTTCTGTGCTCTACTTGAAGCACAAGGGATAAAGGCTGTCAACATAAAAGGTACTGTTACGTCAAACGATATATCCTATGAGAATCTTGCTGACGGGCAGGTAAATCACGAATGGAGCGCCGTATGGCTGGATGACAGATGGGTAGTTATCGATACCGTATGGAACAGCGGTAACAAATACGAAAACGGCGAATTCAGAAAAGGCAAGTGCTATCAGAAATATACCGATATTTCACCTCTTGCTCTGTCCTTCGATCATTGCGCTTATCTTGCCGAAAGCAGATATTATTTCAGAGCGACCGAGTATTTTGAAAAGCAGGAAACCACCACAACAACTGCTACCGAAACCGCTTTGCCTGAAACCACCGTTCAGACCGAAGAGACAACAACAGTCATGGTAACTACGGAAAGTAAACCCGCAGAGGTTTCTTCCGCTACAGAAGAAACAGAAAACTACACCTCTTCCGTAACTCCCGAAAGCTCCGCTACAGACAGCCATCCTGAAAACAGCGAAGCACAGCCGGATGAAGAAAAGAATCTATGGCCGTGGATAATCGCCCTTGCCATAATAGCGGTAATTTTAATTATCACAGATATAGGATATCTGATATTTTTTAAAGAAAACAAAGATAAGGAAAATGAAAAATGAAAAAGAAAATTTTAGCCCTGACTCTTGCAGTATCAATGCTTATGTCAGGTTGTTCAGGGGATAATGCAAATTCGTCTCTCGCTTCCTCACAGCAGGAGACGTCATCTGCGACCTCTTCGGTAGTATCTGAGGATAACGATGAAAGCAAGCAGGAAAGCACACAGTCCAAAACTGAGGATGTAACCTCAGAGGACTCTTCTGCACCCGAAACAACAACAGAGGCTACCACAACCTCAGCCCCCGAAACAACTACGGAAACAACTACGTCAAAGGCTCCCGAAACAACTACGACAAAGGAACCTGAAACACAGGCTACGCCTGCACCTGAAACCACACCCGATGCAGAAAAGCCTGCCCCCACAGAGGCTAAATATATTGCTCTCACCTTCGACGATGGTCCTAACACTACAACAACAAACCAGATACTTGATATTTTAGAAGAATACAACGTAAAGGCAACCTTCTTCCTTATCGGCGCCAATATAAATGACGAATCAGCAAAGTCCGTAAAGCGTGCCTTTGATATGGGTTGTGAGATTGGTAACCACTCGAAGACTCATTCCTATATGGACAAGATGACCGAAGACGAAATGAAGGAAGAGATACAGTACGTATCCGATAAGATTTTTGAAATAACCGGTCAGCGTGAAAAGTATTTCCGCCCTCCCTACATAGCAGTAAGCGATCCTATGTTCAACAATATCGACCTCACCTTTATAAACGGCACAGGCTGTAACGACTGGGATGCAAAGGTTACTGCAGAAAAGAGATTTTTAGTAATGAAGATGCGTGCGAAGGACGGCGCAATATTCCTCCTTCACGATGCAGAGGGTAATGACAATACTGTAGAAATGTTAAAAAACCTTATCCCTTATCTTTTAGATGAAGGCTATCAGCTCGTAACCTTATCCGAGCTTTTTGAAGCAAAGGGCGTTACAACAGATGGTACGGACAAAAAGATATATTCTAAAGTACCTCAGGATTCACAGTGGTAAAAACGGTTTTAAACCGATAATGAAAGGAAATAAATAAAATGGTAGTTATTGAAATGGAAAACGGCAAGAAGATAAAGCTGGAGCTTTATCCCGAACATGCACCCATCACAGTTGCAAACTTTGAAAAGCTCGTAAAGGAAGGCTTCTACAACGGTCTTACCTTCCACCGTGTTATCAGCGGCTTTATGATTCAGGGCGGCTGTCCCGACGGCACAGGTATGGGCGGTGCAAAGGAAAACATCAAGGGCGAATTTTTAGCAAACGGCGTTAAGAATGACTTAAAGCACACACGTGGCGTTATCTCTATGGCTCGTTCAATGATGCCCGATTCTGCAAGCTCCCAGTTCTTCATTATGCACGAGGATGCTCCCCACCTTGACGGTAACTATGCCGCATTCGGTAAGGTAATAGAAGGTATCGAAGTGGTAGATGAGATCGCCGCAGTAGAAACCGACTGGCAGGATAAGCCCAAGACAAAGCAGGTTATGAAGTCAGTTACAATCGAATAAAAAAGACTCGGGAGGAATAAAATCTTCCCGAGTAATTTTATAGTTCTATATAATACGGACAGATATCCTCATAATGCCCATCCTTCATACGAAAGCCCTTAGGAATAGTACCAAGCTGCTTAAAGCCGATACGCTCATACAGATGCCTTGCGTGAATATTCGTAGCTACCACCGCATTGAACTGCAGTACTCCAAAGCCAAGCTCCTTTGCCTTACTTATACAGTCCAGTACCAGCTTTTCCCCGATATGCTTACCTCTTTCAGAAGAAGACACCGCATAGCTTGCGTTTGAGATATGACCGCACCTGCCTGTATTGTTAGGATGCAGTATGTAAAGACCAAGTATATTGCCTTTTTCATCCTCGGCTACTCCCGTATAGCTCTGACTACCGAAAAACTCTCTTGCAGAGCTTTCGTCAAGAATATCCTCCTGCGGAAAGGCGATACCTTCCTCTACAATCTCATTCCAGATTGCTATCATTTTTTGTATGTCTTTATCTGTATATTTCCTGATTGTTATATTCAATTTACTACACTTCCTTTTTACTTCTCTGATAATTATACCACCGTTTTTTAGAAAAATCAATAAAAAACTCTTGACAAATAAAGCCGACCGTGTTATACTTACTACAGCAAGTTAGTTAAGACTAACTAAAAAGAAAGGAATAAATATGAGTGTAGTTCTGATAGGCGGTAACGACTGTATGGCGTCCCGTTACAAGGATATTTGTAAATCCTATAACTGCAAAGCAAAGGTGTTTACAAAAATGCAGACGGATTTTGAAAGCAAGCTCGGTACTCCGGATCTTATGGTTGTATTCACAAATACCTGCTCCCATAAAATGCTGAACAGCGTAAATAAAAAATCAGGTAAGACGGGTATTCCCGTAGTCAGAATACGTACCGCCGGCGCAACAGCATTAAAATCCGTACTCGAACAGTATTGCAGATAAATCTGCTTATTATTTTACAGATAGGTTAGTTAAGGCTAACCGAAGGAGCGGCTATGTATAATAAATTATGTAACGATTTCACGAAAAAACTTGCCTTCCATACAGCTCCCACTCTGCTCGGAATAAAGTGTGCAAGCCTTGTTTCGCTTGTTACGGGCGAGTATGAGCTGTATGGACAAAGTGACAGCTTTAATAAAAGGGTAGCGGTGAAGGGCCTTAAAAGCAGAATACTCTGCGAATGTCAGAGCCGTACGTTGCTTCTTGTATATAACGAAAAACAACTTTCCGAAAGATTATCCGACAAGGATGCAGTAAGAATACTGACGCTCTGCGGCTATCCTGCCGATTGCGACACAGAGGGATATATCAATTATCTTTCCCGAAGGATAAGAGAAGCTCAGGATTTCCCCCACGAGATCGGTTTGTTTTTAGGTTATCCCATCGAGGACGTGGAAGGCTTTATAGAAAACAAGGGCAAGAATTACAAGCTTTGCGGCTATTGGAAGGTCTACGGATGTCCCGAAAAAGCAAAATGCATATTCAGTAATTATGAAAAATGCAGAAAATTTCTTTGCAACAGGCTTAGCGAGGGCGTTGATTTATATCAGGCCCTTAAAATATCATAAAAAAGAAAGGTAGAAAATTATGAAAACAGGAGTTATTTATTGGAGCGGCACAGGAAACACAAAGGCAATGGCAGAAGCAGTTGCCGAAGGCGCAGGAGCAGAGCTTTTTGAGGTATCTGCTTTCAGCGGTAATATTGAGGATTATGACAGAATTGCTTTAGGTTGTCCTTCAATGGGTGCAGAGGAGCTGGAGGAAACCGAATTTGCTCCCTTCTTTGACTCGATAGAGGGCAAACTTAACGGAAAAACGCTTCTTCTTTTCGGCTCTTACGGTTGGGGTGATGGTGAATGGATGAGAAGCTGGGTAGAACGTTGCAAAACGGCAGGTGCAAACCTTGTGGACGAAGGCTATATCGTAAACGAAACACCCACCGACGACCAGCTTGGAGTTTGCAGAAAGCTTGGAAATACTTTGTCAGCTATAAGCTGAATGTTGTCATTTTAACTATAAGTTAGCATAAACTAACCGAGTGTTATGTGCAAACCTACAAAACAAAAAATAACCCATAATTTACCTTGACAAATATGTGTCAAGGTAGTATAATATCTATGGTTAGCAGATGCTAACTATTTAAAAACAAGTGCAGTTAGTAAAACCTAACTTGGTATTGAAATAAATCCGAAAAGGAGAAAAGGTATATGGCAACGTTAAAGGATGCGAAGATCGGCAAGCCTGTAAAGGTGGTAAAGGTAGGTGGTCAGGGCGCATTGAGACGCAGAATTATGGATATGGGCATCACAAAGGGTGTAGAAATAACAGTCAGAAAAGTAGCTCCCCTGGGAGATCCTATCGAAATAAACGTAAGAGGCTATGAATTATCACTTCGTAAGGCTGACGCCGAAATGATAGAAACAGAATAAGTCTGAAAAAACAATCTTTTTACAATATAATGCAGTTAGCTAAAACTAACAGCTAAAGAAAGGGACATCAAGGATATATGGAAATCAGAATTGCGCTTGCAGGTAATCCTAACTGCGGCAAAACGACGTTATTCAACGCCCTTACGGGTTCAAACCAGTTCGTAGGAAACTGGCCGGGCGTTACTGTAGAGAAGAAGGAAGGCAAGATGAAGGGTGTAGAAGGTGTAATAATCACCGACCTGCCCGGTATCTATTCCTTATCACCCTACACCCTCGAAGAAGTAGTAGCAAGAAACTATCTTGTAGGCGAACAGCCTGACGCCATTCTCAATATCGTGGACGGTACGAATATAGAGCGTAACCTCTATCTTACCACCCAGCTCATAGAAATAGGCATACCCGTTGTCTGCGCTATCAATATGATGGATATAGTAGAAAAGAACGGCGATAAGATCGATATCGAAAAGCTCTCAAAGGAGCTTGGATGTAAGGTGGTTACCATTTCCGCTTTAAAGGAAACAGGTATAACCGAGGCGGCAGAGCTTGCAATAAAGGCTGCCAGAGAAAAAACTATCACTCCTCCAAGACATCGCTTCGGCGGTTGCGTAGAGCATGCACTTGCTCATATCGAAGAATATCTTCTTCACGATATTCCCGAGGAACAGCAGAGATGGTATTCAATAAAGCTCTTTGAAAGAGATGAAAAGGTGCTTGAAGTGATGAATCTTTCAGAAGAGATTTCAAGCCATATTGAAAAGGACATTCTCTCTGCAGAAGAAGAGCTTGACGACGACTCAGAAAGCATCATCATAAACGAAAGATACCTCTATATCGAGGACGTGGTTAAAAAGTGCTTTGTAAAGAAGAACAAGGGCGCTCTTACCATTTCCGATAAAATAGACAGGGTAGTAACAAACAGAATTTTAGCTTTACCTATTTTTGCGATAATTATGTTTATCGTATATTACATATCTGTTACAACGGTAGGTACCTGGGTAACAGACTGGACAAATGACGGACTTTTCGGTGATGGCTTCCATCTGTTCAATATCGGTGTAGGCGAGTTTGAAGAAGCAACAGACGCCTACGCTTCAGAAAATATCTTTACAGAAGAAGTCCTGAACTTAACTCAGGCGGCAACAGATAAGGGTGTTATTGGTGCAGAGGACGTACTTGGCGCTGTGCAGGATGGCGACTACGGTGCTTTTGAAGAAGCTCTCGGCTCTTACGGCGACAGCCTTGCTCAGTCTGGCTATGACGTAAATGCTCTTGTAGAAGAGGCTATGGAGGGCGCTCCCGCTCCCGAAGACTATGGCGTATGGGTACCCGGTATTCCCGTTCTTGTAGAGCAGGGACTTGATGCAATCTCCGTTGACGGCTGGCTGAAGTCTCTTATCCTTGACGGTATCGTAGCAGGCGTTGGTGCGGTACTCGGCTTCGTTCCCCAGATGCTTGTACTTTTCCTTATGCTTGCATTCCTTGAGGCTTGCGGCTATATGTCAAGAATTGCCTTCGTTATGGACAGAATTTTCAGAAAATTCGGTCTTTCAGGCAAGTCCTTTATTCCTATGCTTATCGGCGTAGGCTGTGGCGTTCCGGGTGTTATGGCGTCCCGTACCATCGAAAACGAACGTGACCGCCGTATGACGATTATGACTACAACCTTTATCCCCTGCGGTGCAAAGATGCCTATCGTAGCACTTATTGCAGGTTCATTATTCGGCAATGCCTGGTGGGTAGCTCCCAGTGCCTTCTTTGTAGGCTGTGCGGCTATCGTTATTTCAGGTATTATGCTCAAGAAAACAAGACCCTTTGCAGGTGAGCCCGCTCCCTTCGTTTTAGAGCTTCCTGCATATCACCTTCCTACAATCGGAAATCTTTTCAGAAGCATGTGGGAACGTGGCTGGTCCTTCATCAAAAAAGCAGGTACTGTTATTCTGCTCTCAACAGTTATCATCTGGGCAGGCTCCTGCTTCGGAACACTCGCAGACGGTACCTTCGGCTTCAGCACAGAGATCGAGCTTACAGACAGCGTACTCGGTATGATTGGTAACGCTATCTGCTGGTTATTTGCTCCCTTAGGCTTCGGCAATCCCGTTTCTGCAATTGCAACGATTATGGGACTTATAGCCAAGGAAGAGGTTGTTGCGGTACTCGGCGTACTCGACTTTATGGGTATGACTCCTCTTGCAGGCTATTCCTTCCTTATCTTCAACCTTCTCTGCGCTCCTTGCTTTGCGGCAATGGGTGCAATCAAGAGAGAGATGAACAGCGCCAAGTGGACAGCCTTTGCAATTACGTATCAGTGCGTATTCGCTTACCTCGTTTCACTTATTGTATTCCAGATCGGCAGTATCTTTACAGGTACGTTAAACGTAGTGGGACTTATTTTCGGTATCCTTGCTCTTGCGTTCATAATCTTTATGCTTGTAAGACCGCAGAAGGATTACAGAGCTAAAGCAAAGACAAAGTCCTGATTTGAAAGGAGAACGTTATGCCTACAGTAATTGTTTCGCTTATAGTAGCGGCGGTACTCGTCTTAGCTGTCGTACAGTTAAGACGTGATAAAAAGGCAGGAAAGCCTCTTTGCGGAGGACAATGTTCAAATTGCCCGAATGGAGTGCTTTGTGCCTCCCAGAGAAAGGCAGAAAACGAAAACTCATAATGGAAATTTTACAAATAATAATTCCTGCAGTTATAGTATCAGCACTTGTTATTATAGCAATAATTTCGGTAAAGACCTATCTTAAAAATCTGACGCAGGGTTGCTGTGGTTCAGGTGGCGGTAAAGAAAACGAAATATCGGTTGACAAATCCGACTTTTCGGAGTATAAATATAAATATACTGTAGAAATTGCAGGTATGACCTGTAAAAACTGCAGTATAAGAATATCAAACGTCTTTAACCGAAAGGACGGAATTTTAGCTGACGTAAGCTATGAGGACGGCTGTGCGATTATCTATTCAAAAGAGTCGCTTAAAGATTTATCAATCAGACAGACTATCGTAGGACTTGGCTATTCCGTCAGCGGTATAACGGAGGAAATATGAACTGTAGCTGTGAACAGGATTATGAATATCACGAATTTGTGGAGTGCATATCTTCCGCCCTTGATGCGAGAGATCCCTACACGGGAAATCACTCAAAGCGTGTCAGCGATATGGCGTGCCATCTTTGCGGTCATTTAGGACTTTCCGAAGAGGAAACGATGGAGATTCATATTGCCGCCCACCTTCACGATATCGGCAAAATAGGAATTCCCGACAGAATACTTCTTAAAGAGGGAAGACTTGACGATGAAGAATGGCAGGTAATGAAAAAGCATCCCGAAATAGGTGCGGATATATTATCAAAATCAGAAAAGTTCGGCAGAGTTTCGGCAATAATCCTTCACCATCATGAGAGATATGACGGTAAGGGCTATCCATTCGGCGCAAAGGGTGAAGAAATTCCCCTCGGTGCAAGAATAATAGCCGTCTGCGATTCGATAGACGCAATGCTTACAAAACGCTCCTACAGAAATGCTCTTCCAAAAAGCGTCTGCAGGGAAGAGATAGAAAAGAATATAGGCGTTATGTACGATCCCGAAATTGCAAAGCTTGCTCTTTCTGATTGGGATGAACTTACAGCGTATTATACCAATTAATGATAAACCTTCTTTGTGAAAAAAACAGCTTCCGATGTAAATCGGGAGCTGTTTTCGTTTTTGAAATATATTTTTACGCCTTTGTAAACACCGCCGTAACACAGGTATCATCGCCCTTGATTTCAGCAAAGGCTTCACCGTTCATTTTAAGCATAAGCTGGCGGCAGATGTATAATCCAAGACCGCTGCCTTTTTCCTTTTCAGCATTTTCACCTCTCCAGAAGCTTTCAAAAATATGCGGCAGATCAGAAGGGGAAAGAGAATTTCCGCTGTTTCTTACAGTTACAAGAATACAGCCGTCTTCCGTAGAAAATTCAATGCTGATTTTTTTACCGTCTCCGTATTTTATGGCGTTTTCTACAATGTTCTGTATCACCTCAACGCTTCGGTCAATATCTCCTTTAAGGATACAGTCATTGTATTCGTCTACGATAAACTCCGTTTTTATAAGCGAGAGTTTTTCGGTGTAATATACTTTTATCTTGCTGACAAGCTCCGATAGATAAAATTCGCCGTTGTTCACGTCTAAACTTAAAAAGTCCTCTCTTGATGCGGTGATTATCTGAGATACGTATCCTTCTATTTCGTCAGCCTTGCTATTTATATTTTCTGCGATTTCAAGCTGTTTTTCCTTGTCGGAATAAAGCCCCTTTGAAAGTGCCTTTGAATACAGCTTTATTGCGGAAAGGGGAGTCTTTATATCGTGGGAAAGGGAAAGTAACAGCATCTTTTTATCCCGCTGTAGCTTAAGCTCCCGTTCCTTCTGCTCCTCCATATTTTCACGGAGCATATCCACACCCCAGATAAACCGCCCGAAAAAGCGGTTTTTCGTTTCCTTTACGGGAGTGGTAAGATTACCCTTTGAAAGCTCATAGGGTACGTCTGTCAGCTTTTCGAAGGGCGTAAGAATTTTTATTCTTATAAAAATCATTACCGCTATTATCAGCAGAGCCATTATACCAAGAATTATATTAACGGTAATAATAAACCCCCTCTGTTTAACGCTGTTGTCTGCCGTATAATCAAAGCGGTAAAGCTCGCCCTTTATTTCTCTTATGACGTAATCGCTGTGGGAGGTATAAAAGTCATCTCCCTGCTTTACAACAGCCGTAACGTATTTTAATCCGTTTAAATCAGGAATATTCCCGCTTTTCTCAATTTCTCCCGATAGTCTTGAAACCTCGACAAGATACGGTCTGCCGCTGTCCTTGTCGCCACTTATCAGAATTATATTTGATACGGCAAAAAGAAGGATTATCGCTATACTGACTATTACAGAGATTCTGTTAAATGCTTTCATATCTGTAGCCTACTCCCCATACCGTCAGTATTCTTTTCGGATTTTTTGCGTCATCCTCTATCTTCTGCCTCAGCCATTTTATATGTACAGTCAGCGTCTGTTGCTCCGAAAAGCTGTCGCTACCCCAAATCTGATTGAAAAGATATTCCTTTGTCATAGCCTTACCCTTGTTTTCCATCAGCAGAACAAGTAGCTCATATTCCTTGGCGGTCATCTCTATTTCTATATCGTTTTTATAAACGCTGCGGCTTGCCTTGTTTATTCTTATATCACCGTCAATAATCTCGTCTACGGCATATCTGCGCTTGAATATACCTGAAATCTTTGCCAGCATTATATCAATATCATAAGGCTTTTCTATGTAATCATCCGCCCCGAGAGTAAGACCGGTCAGCTTATCGTCCTTTTCATTTTTGGCACTTACGATAAGAATAGGAGTATTACTTTCTTCACGTATTTTCCTGCATACCGCAAAGCCGTCAATACCGGGTAGCATTATATCAAGGACAATAAGCCTTGCCCCGTTACTTTCATAAAGGGACAAAGCTTTTTCTCCTGTTTCGGCTACTGCTACCGTGTAATTTTCCCCACGGAGAAAATCACACAGCAGGGTAGCTAATTCTTTGTTATCTTCAACTATAAGAATGTCGGTCATAACGTTTCCTTTCAGAAGATTTAATTAGAGGGTACAGAGAATACGAATTAATAGATTATATTTCTTACCCCGCCATGTAGAACATCTTCGGATTATCTCTTTCTGTGACACGGCGGAACTGGGATTAAACGCCCTGCGTTTACCAGCCCATTTCCATAAGCCAGTTGCTCAGTGCACGTTCACGCTCTCTCATCTGGGAGGCATTTTCGTACCTATCTAAATTATACTCTCCTTTTATGTTTCCGTCAACTATATAAAGCACTCTTGTACATTTTGCCGCTACCTTTACGTCGTGAGTTACAAGCATGATCGTAGTGCCATCGGCATTGAGCTTTGCAAGCTCATCCATAACCTCATCGGAGCTGGTGCGGTTTAATGCGCCGGTAGGCTCGTCGGCAAAGATCATCTTCGGGTTGTTTATCATACTGCGGCAGATACAAGCACGCTGCAACTGACCGCCAGATACCTCGTTTATATCGTTGTCGGCAATATCGATAATACCAAGCTTACGCATAAGCTCCTGACCACGCTGTACCGTTTCCTTGCGGCTTTCATCCGCCTTATCTGATTGTACCGCAGGAAGTATGATATTGTCAAGTACCGTGAGATTTTTTAACATATACATCTGCTGAAAGATAAAGCCCATCTCGTCAAGTCTTAAATCTGCAAGCTCCTTTGCACCGAGCTTTGCAATGTCCTTTCCACAGAACTTTACCTCTCCCGAGGTGATGCCGTCCATACCCGATACCGCATAGAGCAGGGTAGACTTACCTGAGCCCGAGGGCCCCATTATTGCTACCATTTCACCCTCGGAAACCGAAAAGCTTACGTTTTTGAGTACGTTGTTCTGGCGCTTGTTTACGATATAAGTTTTGCAAAGGTCTTTTACTTCTAAAATATTCATAGTGATTTCCTTTCTTATTCAATGTTAGCTGTATCGGATGACTTGATTTTCCTTGTGTAAAGGGAGGTGAGCAGTGCTGAAATAATCGTTACCGCAAAGATGATTGCAGGGTAAATCAGGAATATCTGTAATGGATCGATATTGAATATGATTTTTGTAGCACCCATCATTCCGAAAATCGGTGTGATACAAAGCTCCGTCATAGGTATTGAAACCGCCGCCGCAAGAACTGTCGCCGCAAGCGCCACTATACCAAAGCGCAAAGCATTCCAGCAGATTATTGTTCCGTTTCTGAAGCCGATAGCCTTTAAAAGCGCAATCTGACTCTTTTCATCGGAGATAAAGGAGCGTTCGACAAGAATCGTAACAAGAATAACTACAATAATAGTTATTGCTAAAAGCATAAACTGAACAGCTTCCAATGTGGGAACTACCGATACGCAGTCTATGCAGTATTCTGTTGCATTCATTACATCTTCTATATCTAAAAGCTCTTTGATTTTTCCCTTTCTGTTTTCTATCTCTGTAGCAGAAGGGTTGTCGGTAAAGTCCACCTGAAATTGTCTGATAGCCGAAACGTAGCTCATATCGACAGGTGCGTCATCGTGAAGTCGTATAAGCTCGCCCAAGTTATTCATCGTCTGGAAATATGCCGTTACTATACAGTCGATTTTTTCACTTCCGAAGTCAATTGTAACAGTATCGCCTATTTCAGCATTAAGAAGCTTTGAAACCTGGGGTGTTATGGCAATCTCGTTTCTGTTTTCAGGAGCAGAGCCCTCAAAATAATCATATTTCTCTACGGGAATATTAATACTCTGCGCACAGGATAAGGAAAATTCATTTTCTTTGACTGTAATCTTATATTTATACTGTATATCTACGCTTACGTCACAGGGCATTCCCTCGTCAGAAATCTTATCAGAAAGCTTTTCGAGCTCTTTTTCAAGGCTTTCCTTGTCGCCCGTATTCATTAATTCCATTGCACCATTTACATCTGTTATATAAAGGTCGCTTTCTGTTCCGAAGGTCGTAATAAGGTTAGGACTTTTCATAGTAGCAACGGTATTTACCAGCATAAGTACGAAAAGTGTGCAGAGGAAGAATGAAATTATAATCGTCATAAAGCGTTTAGGTGCACTCATAACGTCATTTAAAGCCATAAATACCGCAGGTCTTACTCTGGTTTTGCTGATTCTCAGAATGCTCTTTTTACCAAAACGCTCACCCGTCTGTCCTGAACGGATAGCGTCAATAGGCGTCAGCTTCTTTACCTTACCCGTGCATCCGTATGCAAATGCAAGAATAACAATTATTGTACCTATTGTACTGATAACGTTTATAATCACACCCGCATTATTACCAAGTACCATATTTTCAGTTACAGACGCCATCAGCAGATTACCGAAGGGGATGCTGGCGAAAAAGCCTATAACACCACCGACTAAAGCCATAAGCAGATACTTTACTATGTAAAGACCTCTTATTTTGTGATTTCTGATACCGATAGCCTTCATAACGCCGATTTCTCTGTATTCTTCGGCGATTGTAAAGCCGATTGAAAAACGAAGCACTACAAAGGATACGATAATAAGGCATATGCTTAAAATAAGCACTACAAACGCTACTATCATTTCCATTACGTAGCACATTACAAGAGTGCTTCTTGTACCCGAAAAGGCGATCCCGGGAATATCTGCAATAGCTGATATAGTCGATGCCACGTCATCTGTTTCGATATAAGCAACCTCACCCTGATAGTGTGCCTTTATCATATCATCTGCGAGAAATTTATCGTAATCCGCCTGATTCAGCAGAAATCGTGTATTGCCCATAAAATCAGAGCCTAAAAATGCATCCTTGACTTTTCCCGCAATTTTAAGCTCCATCTCTACGTCGCCTAATTTGATGCGGATATAATCGCCGTTTTTAAGATTATTGTTTTTTATAAAGCCGCCTGCTATCTTCACTTCACCGGGCTTAACCTCGGTAACAGTTTCGTTTGCCGTGTCAAAGAATTTGAGCTTTGCATCGGATATTGACTGGAATAATGCGGTGTTTTTAGTTTCAACCGCCGATCCATCAACCCGTGAAACGCTGTCCTGCGAGCCGAAAATACAGGTTTCGATCTTGTGGCTTTTTACACAGTCCGCTTTTTCGAGTATACCGTCGGCGTGTCCTCTCGAATCGTCACCCATCGTAATAACTACAAAGTCTTCTATTTCCGCTTTGTCAAGGTAATAATCCGTGCCGTTTATAACTGTGAACACGTTATTCAGACCGCTTGCTACAAACATCGTCGCAAGTATAATGAACAAAAGCAGAATTATATTCATTGCCTTTTTTCTTTTAAGGTCTTTTTTAAGAATGTTAAGATACATTTCTTATGCTCCTTTCGTTGTTGTGACTACAGTATAACATAGCAATTATTAAATAATCCTTAAATAATTTAAGAATTTTTAAAAATTAAAATCCGCAGGATTTTCTCCTGCGGATCGTGATATTCAGTTAAGCAAGAAACTGTGCCATAAGCTCGTGACCTACCGCTACGTAATCCTTTGTTGCTGCGGCAGATTCCTCACAGAATCTGTCTGCACCGTTTACAGCCTTTGTGCTGTCATATATCATAAAGGGAACAGGCGCATTGGTATGAGTCTTAAGCTCTAAGGGTGTGGGATGGTCGGGGCAGATAAGGATCTTTATATCTTCACCCTGGAATTCCTTTAATATAACCCCAAGAATCTTTTCGTCGATAAGCTCTATAGCCTTTACCTTGTTTGCAATTTCAAAACGGTGACCGCATTCGTCGGGAGCTTCAACGTGGATATATACAAAATCCTTGCCGCTCTTTAACGCTTCAACAGCCGCCTGCGCCTTGCCGTCAAAGTTTGTATCTATGTAGCCGGTAGCACCCTCAACGTTTATTACGTCCATTTCGGTAAACTTACCGATGCCCTTGAGCAGATCGACTGCGGAGATCATAGCCGCACTCTTGCCGTACTTTTCCTTGAAGGGAGTAAGCTCCTTGCGGACACCCTCACCCCAGAACCATATGCTGTTTGCAGGGCGGAGACCTCTTTCAATTCTCTTTAAGTTAACGGGATGATCCTTTAAAAGCTCATAGCTCTTCTTCATCATATCGATAAGAACCTGACCATTTTCATTTGCACCGAGATATTCCTTTACTGGCTTGCCCGTAATATCGTGAGGAGGTGTCAGCTTGCCTACGTCCATTGTACCCTTATCCCAGATAAGGCAATGACGGTAGCTTACACCGCTGTAGAATCTGAACTCATCCGTACCTAATTTTTCGTCGATAAACTTAATGATTTCAGCCGCTTCTTCGGTTGAAATATCATCAGCGCAGTAGTCGAGTATAGTCTTGTCCTCGTACTTTTCTTCATCCGTTACAGTAACGAGGTTTGTTCTGAAGGAAACGTCCGTAGGCTTCATATCAATACCGATACTGCCCGCCTCTAAAGGACTTCTGCCTGAATAGTATATAGCAGGGTCATAGCCTAAAACCGAGAGATTAGCCACGTCACTACCTGGCTTTAAATTGTCAGCTACAGTCTTTACAAGACCGATTCTTGACTTCTTGCAAAGCATATCCATATAGGGCTTGTTTGCAACGCTCATAGGTGTGCCGTTTAAATCATCTCTGTAAAGGTCAGCCATACCGTCGCAAAGTAAAACTACGTATTTCATAATTTCGCCTTTCTTTTTGTTCAAAAATTGTCTGTTAAAATTATATCACACTTTTTCGCTTATTGCAATAGCAATAATTCTTGAAAATCATTGAATAAATCACTCCGTACTGTAGAAAATAACAAAAAAGGGAAGGCGGAGGATATTATGAATATCAGCAAAACGGAATACAGCAGGATAAGTAAAAAGCATTCAGGCAAGTCAAAGCTGTATAAAACCGTTCCAAAGGCATACCTGATAGGCGGATTTATCTGTATGGTAGGACAGTTTTTTCTTAATCTTTATAAAAATACGGGACTTGACGAAGAGCAGGCGGCGGCATTTACTTCTATAACGCTTATACTGATAAGTGCGGTGCTGACCGGCTTCGGACTGTATGAAAGAATAGCAAAGCACGGCGGCGCAGGTACTCTTGTGCCTATCACAGGTTTTGCAAACGCCGTAGTATCTCCCGCTCTTGAATTCAAGACCGAAGGTTATATTTTAGGTACGGGCGCAAAAATGTTTATAATCGCAGGTCCCGTAATAGTCTACGGCATAACGGCAAGCGTTACCTATGGGGTTATCTACTGGATTATGACGTTATTATAACAAAAAAGGCTTGCCGATTGGCAAGCTTCAATGTTTTATCCGTTGTTTACTTCCTTTATCTTTACCTGATCCTTTCTGCAATGTATCAGTATGCTGTACACACAGTCATCGGAAATTGTAACGTCCGTTGAGCCGTCTATAGAGGTATCGCCCTCCTTGGTGAAGGTGATTTCGTGCTTTCCGCCCTTCAGCGTAAGATCAAAGGTCTTCTTGATGCCGTGATCCATAGTGCCTATATGCTTTCCGTCTACATACACGTCAACGTCATATCTGCTGAATGCCAGATTCTCTTCACACTCAATGCTGATAGATACAGAATAGTTATCCCTTGCAGGCTTCTCTGTTTCGGGTGCCTTCGTTGTGGTGGTTTCAGGCTTTGACTCGTCTGTTTCAGGCTTCTTCGTTTCAGAAGGGGCAGATTCGTTGCTGTCGCTTTCCGCATTATCGTTCTGCGTGTCTGATGAAACCGTGTCGGAATAACTGCTTTCTTTCTTATCCGTAGATCCTGACGGTAAGGAGGGCATTGCTATCTGACCACAGCCTGAACAAGTAACCGCAAATACCGCTGTAAGGATAAGCGCTGTTAAAGTTTTTCTCATTTTCATTTTATACCTCCCACTTTTAATTCTGTGTAGCTTCGTTTCTCTATAATATAATAATAACACAATTTGCGGGACGTGTCAAATAATTGAGTTTTTTGTCGGATTATACTTCTATAAAATTTATCAGCGGTTCAAGATATTTCTTGTTCGTCCAGTCGCATTTTTGCCCCACCGCAGACATAAGAGCCATCTGCCACGGTTCGAACGTCTCAGGGTCCTGCTTTGCCACCGCCTTCTGAAGCATTTTGCAAAGCGTTCTGTCACCGAATTTCATCTTTTCCTCATCCCAGGCACCTCTGCAGTAGAACAGCGGAACGCTTTCAAGCGTGTCCTTGAAGTGAAGCTGTCTTATCTGCTCTATCGCCTTTTCATCATAGGGAGAAGCACCGACTGCAAACACTGCAATTTTCTTATCTGCAAAAAGCTTTACATTCTTCTTTAAAAAGGAAAATCCCAGAATACCAGATGCATATACGCCACCACCTAAGATTATAACGTCATACTTGCCAAGGTCAGAAGCCTTGGCTTTTTTCGTTTCAATAAGGTCAAAGCCCGTCATTTCCGTAAGCCAGTCTGCATATTTTTTAGTTGAACCGTATTTTGACTGATATAAAATAATTCCCTTGCTCATTTCTCTATCTCCTTTAAATTATTTTCAATCTGTATGATAGTTTTTATAGTGGTTTGTAGCTGCTCTTCAGAAATACCGCTGAACATTGTTTTCATAATATTCATACTTGTTTCGTCGTTTCTTTCACAGAACTCCCTGCAGTATTCCGTCAGCTCAATCCGTTGCTTTCTTTTATCGGTTTCGTCTGTGGCGATGCTTACAAAACCCTTCTTTTCTAATTTTATCAGTATCTGCTTTACGTTCTGATGAGAGCTGCCCATTATTTCGGCAAGCTCCTTTACAGTCGGCTTTCCGTTATACATATTTATGCATATGATAGCAAAAAACTGCTTCCAGCTGATTTCCTCCATCATACTATCAGCCATCGCCTGAAATCTGTTATCAAAGGCACTTAATAAGCCGATGAGAAAATAAGATGACTCGATACCCGAAAAATCCACCTTGCCGCTGTTAATAACTTCCTTGATGTCCATTTTTACCTCCTCAGTAAATTAAGTAATATATTACATATAAATGATAACATATTACCTATTATTTGTCAAGGGGTAATAGTCGTTTTTCTGACGTAATAAAAAATTTTATATCTGTACAGCCATTTAAAGCCGTCTTTTATTGAATTCCGGATGTAAAAGTGCTATAATTAAATAGAAATTTATAGACAGAAAAGGAGCGGCAATGAACGATTATTCATTCAGCGTAAATCTTGGCGGTATGATAGATATACTGTCAAATCATCTGTACAGTAGTCCCGGAGTTTTCCTGAGAGAGCTTCTCCAGAACTGTGCCGATGCGATAAGCCTTCGCAAACAGCTGGACTCATCCTACAGTGAGCCGCAGATAGATATAAAAGTGAACGAGGAAAATTCTTTGAGCTTTTCAGATAACGGCGCAGGTCTTACTGAAGAAGAGATACATAAATTTATTTCGGTTATCGGTCAGTCATCCAAAAGGGGAGAGGACGGCGGCTTTATCGGGCGTTTCGGTATAGGACTTTTATCCTGCTTTATCGTCACCGATGAGATAACCCTTCGCACCCGTTCTATAAAAACTCCCGACAGGGCTTATGAATGGCACGGCTTTTCCGATGGCAGATATTCCGTAAAGGAAATAAAAAGCGATATGCCCGTTGGTACGGAAATAACTATAATAGCAGAAAAAAGCTACAGCTATCTTTTCACCCGTGAAAAGGTGACTGAAATAATAAGATATTACGGACTCCCGATTCCTTATCCCGTATACGTTCATACAGATGAAAATATAAAATTCCGTGTCAATATACTGATTTCGGAAAACAGCGGAGACGAACGCCGAGATATACTCAGTATGGGTAAAAATATATTCGGCACGGATTACGATTATCTTGATTATATTCCTCTTAACTCTAAAAAGGGACTATTCAGCGGAATAGCCTATATTCTGCCCTATACGGTCTCTGCCGCCTCAAAGAGCAAGCATAGGATTTATCTTAAAAATATGCTTCTTACCGAGGACGGAAGCTCTCTGCTTCCCGAATGGGCATTCTTTATCCAATGCTTTTTCAATACCGATAAGCTAAGCCCTACAGCCTCAAGAGAGGATTTTTATAAGGATTCGTTACTTGATGAAGCCAAAGAAGAGCTTTCAGCCTGCATATCAGCATATCTTGAAAAAATATCCGTAAAGGATCCCGTTATGCTCGGGAAACTCGTAGCCCTTCACGGAGTGGCGTTAAAATCCGTCTGTGCAGAAAATGAACGTCTGTTCAGAATATTTATGCCTTATTTCGTTTTTGAAACCAGCTTCGGTAATCTGAGCGGCAAGGAGCTCATGCAGTATAAAGGCAAGCTTTTTTACACCTCCGATATAGACGCCTTCCGACAACTCCGCCCTGTGTTTGCCGAAAAGAACGAGCTTCTGGTAAACAGCGGATACGTGCACGACAGGGCGCTTCTCACGATGCTTTCCGCTCTTGGAATATCAGACACCGAGCAGATGCACGATAGTCTGCTGGAGGAGCTTCTTGAGGATGCCGAAAACGAAGAGGATTTCAGCTATATGCTGGATACCTTTAATAGCGTGCTGTACCCTTACGATTGCAGGGTAGTGCTTAAAGGCTTTTCTCCGTATCAGCTGGCGTCACTCTATACCCTGAGTAGCGAAGCGGAGCTTAAACGTGATATAAACAAATCAAAGGAAAATTCATCAGGGCTTTTTGACAGTATGCTTGACGCCTTTGGCGAGGAGCTTGACAATTCAGCCTTTGCGGTACTTTATCTGAACTGTGAAAATCACCTTATAAAAAAGCTTTCAGAAATAGCGGACGAGGAAAAGCTGTCGGTCTATGCACAGATTTTATACGTGCAATCGCTTATTGCTGGCGGCTTTCCCGTTCATAGCAGTGAAATGAATATAATGAATCAGAACCTCATAAAGCTTATTGAGTGGGGCATTGAATAAAAGGAGCTATTAAAATGTTTGATAATGCATATTTTTACAATCTTCCCGATGGTGAAGAAAAAATGAAGTATCTTAAAAAATGTATCGACGAAGCGGACAAGGAAAAGGATTCCTCGCAGTCCCTTGAGCTTCGTTATATGTACATAAGAGAGTCGGTCTTTAACGGAGATTGCTACAAGGCTGTGATAATGTTCCCTGAATATATGTCGCTTTTCGATAAGCAGACAAATCCCGGTGAAGAGGATATAAACTCCTTTATGATAGCCTTCAAATGGATAATTGAAGATATAAGGGACTTCTATCAGGTGTCAAGGGAAATGGCTGAAAGCTATTTTGAAGAGTTCAGAATACGCTGCGAGCGTTACGGATATTCTCTTCGTACCTACTATATGAAGACGATGCTTTTCTACGCCGATACAGAACCCGAAAAATCAAAGGAGCTGTGGCAGAAATTCCGTCAGGCAGAGCGTGACGATTTAAGCGACTGTGCCGCTTGTGAGATGAATCACGATATCAGCGTAGAATTCCTCTTCGGCACAGAGGAAAAGGCAATTTCTATGCTTGAAGAAATGAAAAAGCGTGGTATCTCCTGCGCAGAAGTACCGGAAGTCACCTTTGGAAAGTGCGTTGAGCATTTCACGAAAATAGGTGCAATATCCGAGGCTCAGCATTATGCGGATATGCTGCTGCCGATGATAGGCGACAACGATAATTTCCTTATGGAAACGTCGCATATCCTCCTTTTAAAAGCTCTTACCGATACCGACAAGGCGTTTAAGCTGTTTACCCGTAGCCTTGATTTTTTTGTAAGAAGCCACAATCCTAAAATGCGCTTCTATTTTGCAGACGCTTCTGCAAGATTCTTTAAATCCGTAGCAGATCAGGGATGCGACGAGCTTACTATGTCCTTGCCCCATAGCTTTGAAAAATATAATAAGGATAACCTTTATTCGGTATCAGAGCTTCAGGAATATTTCTATAATACCGCAAAAGCACTTGCAGAAAAATTCGATAACAGAAACGGTAGCACAAGCTTTATGGATAAACTCCTGTATCAGTACCCCGAAACACCTGTAAAGGAACTTAAGCTACCCCGTCACAGCACCGCCGATAAAAT
The DNA here is from genome assembly GCA_017465545.1 of Ruminiclostridium sp. Lineage (GTDB taxonomy): Bacteria > Bacillota > Clostridia > Oscillospirales > Ruminococcaceae > Ruminiclostridium_E. The sequence continues at coordinate 4,702 of JAFTVY010000004.1, read as the reverse complement.
ACCGCTGTCCCTTGCCATCCCCTTCAGAACGTCTGATTCCTTCCCCGCAGGTAGTGAGGTAAACGATGCCCTGATCAGTTTAAACGGCATAGAGCTCCAGGAAAGATATATTGATGACAGAACTGACGCTCTTGTGTTCATAGTTACTGATGAGAAAAGCAAGGCGTCCGTTCAGATAGTGGCGGGACTCAGCGATATCTGTAACGATATGGACCGCTTTAACGCCGTTCATCCTGTAACACAGTCGGAATATGAAGGCTTTATAGAAGATTACGGCTATATGCTTATCTTGAACGGTTATAGTGATGAAATGCCCGCAGACGAACTTCTTTTCCTGCTTTTAAAGCTTGCGGTAAAGCTGAACAAGGATGCTTCGCCCTTTTTACTTGAGCTTGTTAATTACCGACTTCTGCCGTGCAGATGGGCAGAAATGCTGGCGGAGGTTGACGTACCGCCCATTGACAATCTTCTTTTCCGTGTTTATGCCTTCGGGATGGGTGAGGACAATAAAATCGCCCTTATGACTTCAGGCTTGTCAACGCTTGGCTCCCGTCAGCTTATAGTACGTAATGCCAAGGAGAAAAACGTCGATTTTATTGTCAGACTTATGAGTCAGATATGCACCTACGTGACGGGAATCGGAAATATGCCTGACGAAAATACCGAGATACCCTTCGGCGTTTCCTATAACGAGGAATCACAGGTAATGTTCGGCTGGAAGCTTCCCACAACGGTATACCCCGATGCACAGGAATTTGAGGATAGCGAATTTGCCGTGCCGTATATCTCCTTTACTAAAGACGGGGAAGTTACCACTCTGCTTCTTAATGAAATTTCTACAGAAGATACGGAGCTTTTCAGATTCCGTGATACGGCAAAGCTGAACGCCAAAAGATATGCTTTAGCGAACGCCACCTTCAGAAAGGTTGCAGAAAAAATTTCTGAAGATGATATTCTTATTGCAGGCTTTACCGTGGATATACCCGAAGAGTATTGCGACGAATACGCAGACGAGGATGATATATTCGTCAGAATAATTCCCGGTACTTCACCTCTTAAAGGCGTGATAGATTCAGGAATTGACGGTGTCCCCGGATTATCGGAGGGTGATGAAATAACGATTTCTGACGATGAGTACATATTCTTCTGGCGTATTGAAAACAGCGAGGGCGAATATTATTTCCCTGACGAAGCGTATCTTTTTATGTGATAAATGATATAACAAAAAGACCATCGGATAAAACCGATGGTCTTGCTATTTACAATCCTCTGTTCTTCAGATCGCTTACAAGCCTCACGTAGAACTCCCTTACGTCAAAGCCCTTGATATTCTCTCTGTTCAGGTCGATTACGTCACCGTGGGAGATGCCTCTTTTACCCGCCGGGGTAAGGCGTATATATTTTTCTCCCCAGGGGAAGGCTTCCTCACTTACAAGCCCGTCATTTGCTCCGCTGAACAGATGCACTAAATGATAGGAGAAATTGAGCGGAAATTTTCCTCCCGTGGCATTTTTAAGCACCGAGCCAACACTCTGGCAGAATACGTTCTTCGGCTGTTCAAGCTCATTATTAAGCACAGAGCAGTAGCTGTCGGTAAGATTGCTTACTGCCGCTAAAAAATCCGAATCCTTCTCTCCGAATTTATTCAGCGCCATATTATAGGTCTGTGCCGTTCTGTTTTTTATAGCAGGCGGCAATTTTGTCAGCAGATAATCGGCAAACAAGCAGCCCCTGTGTGGTGTGTTTATAGTAGTGAGCGAAGCCACGTTTTCCTCAATTCCAAGCTTTGACACAGCGTATCTGCAGTCAAGACCGCCCTTTGAATGAGCAATGATATTGACCTTTTCAGCGCCCGTCTCGTCTATTATTTCCCGTACTCTGTCCCTTATATATACCGCACATTCTGAAACTGCGGCGGCAGAGGGCTGATTGCCGTAGAATACAGTTGCTCCGTTAGTAATAAGCTCCTTCGGTATTCTACCCCAGTAGTTGAAGAATTTTGAGTCCCTGAAGAATACTCCGTGTACAAGAAGAATCGGATATTTTGTTGCACAGATTTTGTCCTTTTGTCTTTTAAGATTCAGCTTTTCCTTCTGTACTTCAAAGAAAACCTCGCTTGCGGTTGTCTTTATAATAAAAAACAAGGCTACTAAATTCGCTATCGGTATCATTCCGCAGATAACCCCGATAACCCTTATTTTGATACCAAGCTGTGTAGATGTCAGATATACGCAGATTATCCCGTTCCAGAAAATGATGAAATGAACGATTATGCAGATAACTGCACTCCAGATAAACGTTCCGTAATCGTCTGGCAGACGTTTTGTAGCAAGCACTATATGATAAATTACCGATAATATCAGCGACAGATAAAAGGCACTTAGCAATACCGTCCCGTGATAACAATATTTAAGAGTATGCTCCCGTGTTCTGACAGTCAGCACCCCTGCACCTATGTTCATAAGAATAAACACGGGAATAACCGCAAACAGTATCTGTGGTATTTCTGTGATAATCACAAAGGAGTTTGCAATAAATGCTGATATTAAAAAATAGAAAAGGGAAGTGAGTATATATTTAATTTTCATTATATCACCCCACAATGAATTTCTGTATTACTTAAAATATGATATAACAATTATACCATACCGGGGGATGATTGTAAATGTTATATTTTCTTTAATTGAATAAGTTTTAAAGCCCTGCACAAACTATCCAAAAAAGGAAAGGACAGAATTATGCCACAGTTTATAAAAGACGGAACAGTAAGGCTTACAAGCTCCGTATCGGCTTTATCCTATGCGGCGGCGGTAGGCAAGATGGAGGGAGACGGCCCTCTCGGTGAATGCTTTGATTATATAGCTAAAGGTGCAGAGCTTGGAGAAGAAACCTGGGAAAAGGCAGAAAGTAAATTCCAGCAGTATGCTTTTGATTTTGCTCTTCGTAAAGGCAATTTTTTAAGTGATGATATAGATTTTATCTTCGCAGGAGATCTACTCAACCAATGCACAGGCTCTACCTATGGCTTAAGACAGTATGATCTCCCGTTTTTAGGTCTATACGGAGCTTGCTCCACTATGGCGGAGAGTCTTGCGGTAGCTTCTCTATTTGCCGATAGCGGTATAGGCGAATATTGTGCGGCTATCACCTCATCACATTTCTGCTCAGCAGAAAGGCAGTTCCGCTTTCCGATAAATTACGGCGGAGTCAGAACGCCTACAGCTCAATGGACGGCGACCGCCTCAGGCTGTTGTATTGTCGGAATATCGGACGAGCCGCCCTTTATAAAGGCTGTCACCATAGGAAAGATAGTTGATATGGGTGAAAAGGATGCCAACAATATGGGAGCGGCAATGGCAGGTGCGGCATATGACTCAATAAGCCGCCATCTTTCAAATACGGGTAAAAGGTTATCCGATTACGATGCAATTTTTACGGGGGATTTAGGTCAGGTAGGCTCTGATATACTATGCGAGCTTTTTGCAAATCAGGGAACTGATATAAGCACCGTTCATAAGGACTGCGGACTTATGCTCTTTGACAGGAAAAAGCAGGACGTTCATGCAGGCGGTTCGGGTTGCGGTTGTAGTGCAAGTGTGCTGTGTGGCTATATTCTGCCGAGGGTAAAAAGCGGAGAGCTTAAAAATATCCTCTTTGCCGCAACGGGTGCGCTTATGTCTACTACCGTTTCACAGCAGGGCGAAAGCATACCCGGTATATCTCACGTGGTGGAAATCTCCCACAGAAAGTAGGTTTATATGGATATATTTTCAGAATATTTAAAAGCCTTTCTTGTCGGTGGTGCCTTCTGTGCCATCGGACAGCTTCTTATCGACCTCACAAAGCTGACTCCCGCAAGAATACTCGTTTCTTACGTGGTTGCGGGTGTTGTTCTTGGAGGACTTGGCGTATATCAGCCACTTGTGGATTTTGCGGGAGCGGGAGCAACAGTTCCTTTGACAGGCTTCGGAAATCTTCTTGCAAAGGGAGTAAAGAAGGCAATAGATACCGACGGCTTTCTCGGAATCTTTACAGGTGGCTTTACTTCCTCTGCGGCAGGTATAACGGCGGCGGTGTTATTCGGACTTATAGTAGCGCTTATCTTCAAACGAACAGACCGTACCCGCTGGGAATAAGGCGCAGGCGTGCCGCCTGTGTCAACTCCTGCCTTAGGATAGCCTGCATAAATTATCTATTTTTGAAAAAGAATAAAAATTTATCGAAAAACGATAAGAAAGTATTGACAAACAAAAATAGATGTGGTAATATATAGTCACAGAAGAAAACAATTCAAATATCCCGAAAGGAATTTCACTATGAAAAACAAGAATATCTCTCTTGCTATATCATCTGTTCTCACGAAGGTGGGTTTTGTGCTTATTATCATATGCTGTTTTGCGGCGCCCTGGCTCGTATCCTTTTACGAGCAGAGCTACATAATCCCTTACGGAATCGACAGCGTATATATTCCTCTTCTGATAACTCTTTACTGTGCCGCCGTCCCTGCGCTTATACTGACTATCGCCCTTGACAGACTGCTCACCAATATAAAGAAGGGCAACGCCTTTATAAAGCAGAACGTTACCTGCCTCAGAGTTATCTCCTATTGCTGCTTTGCGGCAAGCCTGATTTTTATCTACTTTGGATTTATCCGTCATTTCGCCTTATTCATAGTTGTTGCGGCGGCGTTCTTCGGACTTAT
>JAFTVY010000109.1 GCA_017465545.1 Ruminiclostridium sp. | reverse complement strand
ACGATTATACCATAACCTTGCGGTTATGGTATAATAACCGTAAACGGTTATTATTCTCTTATTTCAATTGTCCTCGCAGATCCGCAAATCGGAGATTTGCTTCCTGCGGATCGGACGATTATACCATAACCTTGCGGTTATGGTATAATAGATCTGCTTTTGCAAAGTCCGTATATAAGGACGATAAAATTTTTTTGACGTCACAGTATTTATTGCCATAATTATGAAACCATTCTGACAAATTTAACAAAAACCCTTGATTTTAGTTAAGAAATATGGTATAATTTTTATAAAATATATAATTGGTAGTATTATGTGCATAAATAGGCTTTAAAATTCAGGCTTTTCAGATACAGAAGCTAATATTTATTCTGAGCCTGAAATACGGATTTAATTGTTAAAAAAATATCAGTTGCCTGAGGAGGCGAACAAATTGGAGCTTGAAACCGGCAATCAGAAGTTTCTGGATATTGCTATAGATATATCACCGGGCTTTCCTTTTACAATAGATAAGGGTAGCGACAGGGAAAGGAGATATAACTCCCTTACCGAAATGATAAACCCTGATGATATACCGCCTATTACAGAGATGTTTACGGACGTTTCGGGCGGAGAAAGAAAAAAATTAGAGGTGCATTGCCGTTTTAAGGTAAACGGTGATTATCACTGGTTCTATATTTCCTGCGATCCCGTTTATTCCGATTACGGAAAAGCGGTGCGCTTTGAGGGAAAAATGGGCGACGTGAGTACCTATATAGAATCCGCCGGCGAGGATCTTGTATACAAGCAGTTCAGGAAAAAAGGCTTTGCGAAGATTTCGGAACTGCGACAGAACGAAATAGTTCTGTCCGACGTTCTTGAGCAGGGCTACCTTTCAGAAATGCTCATCCCCTTTACAAAGAGCGGGCTTTATTCCGCTATCACAACTCCCGAGGGAAGGGTTATCTGTGCCACCGATCCGCAGTATGAACGGCAGGAGGTACAGTATCAGTTTGTCAGAAAAAAGACCATCCGCATAAATCATCAGACCAGCGGACATTGGATAATTGCCGCCAAGACGGAAGAACTGCTCAGTCAGAATACTATGCTGTGGGAGACTCTTTTCAGCACTGTATCCCGTATGGCAAACGCCATAGTGGTGGTAATGACCGAAATAGAAAATTCCCAGAATGCCAATAAAATGCTCGGACAGAACGTAGAGGAGCAGATATTGCTCAATAATATCTACGCTATTATTATGGAGAGCAGAACGGCAAAGGAAAGTCTTGAAAAGGTAGTTTCTCTCGTAGGCGAATATTTTAAGCTGGACAGAATATCCATCATTGAGCTTGCAGAACTTAAAAAAGAAATATTCATATGGAAAAAGGATAAGCAGGATAGCAGGACTCTCACCTCCGCAATCACCATAAGGGCGGAGGACTATCCAAATATTTTAAGGGATCTGAACGAGCTTTCCTCAAGCTTTTCCGATGACGAAACCAACGATCTTGAACAGGCGGGAGTCAAGTCCTACGCTGTATTCAAGCTTTTTGACGCAGGCGAATTCGACAGTCTTTTAGCTTATGAAACGCTCGATGAAAAGCACAACTGGACTCAGAGAGAAAAGAAACAGCTAAAAAATATAGCGCAGATAATTTCATCAATCATTATGCAGATGAAGGTACAGGAAAAGCTGGAGCAATCCCAGGATAAACTGCGACAGCTTGCCTTTTATGACGCTATCTACAATATCCCCAACCGCACGAAGCTGAACCGTGATATGGGTACTCTTTTACGAAAGGGTGAAAGCGGTTCAATCATTGCTTTTAAGGTGACCAATACCAGAAATCTTTCAGCGGTAAACGGCCATACCTATTCGGATATGCTGCTTCGTAACGTGGCGCAGTATCTTGAAAAATTGCCGGTAAAGAATCTGGGGGTATATTATTTCACCAACGCTATTTTCATGCTGAATTTACCCGGTTGCATCGGTGACGAGCCGAAAAGACTTGTGGAAATGCTGATACATAAATTTTCAAAGCCCTGGAAATTCGGCGGCGACGAGCTTAATATCAATTGCAGTCTTGGTATAGCATACTATCCGCTGAACGGAAAAAGCTCCGAGGAAATCTGCAAGGCGGCAAGCATTGCCATGTACAGAGCAAGAGAATTCAAGCGTAACAGCTACACCTTCTATTCGGGCAATCTCGAAAAGACACGTACCCTTGCGGCAACTCTTGAAGAGCGTATAAAGGATAGCATTGATAACGGAATGAAGGGCTTCTCCCTCAAGTTCCAGCCGACCTTTTCAGCGGATGACGGAAGGGTTATCTACTGCGAAAGCCTTGTAAGATGGACGGATGAAAAATTCGGTAATATACCGAACTCCACTCTTTTCCCGCTACTCGAAAACTTAGGACTTTCTTCACTTATTGACGGATGGGTACTGGAGCAGTCCTGCCTGTTCTGTAAACAGATACAGCAGGGCGGCAATAAGGATTTCAGGATAAGCGTAAACCTTACTGCAAGTGAAATACAGTCAAGCTCCATAGTATCGCAGGTGAAAAAGGCACTTGGCGTAAGCGGACTTTCAGCCTCTTCGCTGATACTGGAGATTCCCGTAAAGGCAAACGTTTCCTATAATGACAGCACTCATATCCTGACTGACCTTAAAGCGGTGGGCATAAGCGTTGCAATTGACAGTTATGGTACAGAGGATATTTCTCTTAAAATGCTGAAAAATTCCTACGTGGATATTATCAATATCCCCTGCGTTCTGCTTTCCGAAAAGGACGAGGAATTTGACAGGGTGCTGATAAATTCAATTATTGAGCTTGCTCATTGTAAGGATATAAAGGTATGTATAAAGGGCATTGAGGACGAATCAATGCTGAGAGCGGCATCGGATCACGATATAGACTGGGTGCAGGGCTATTACTGCTCAAAACCTCTGTGGAGTGACGAGGCGGCAAAGATACTTATCGGAAGTCTCAGAAAAACCTTGTAAAAAAAGCCGAAGATTTGGTTTCAGATCTTCGGCTTTTTGTGTTATTCTTTAAAAAATTCAAACGGGGCGGAAATTGTAAAAAATTCACTTGAAAATTGACATAAATGCGGTTATAATAAATACTGTATAATTATGCGGTATGGATTGCAGAAATCTTTTATATAATGAGCGTTGCTCTGACAGGAGATAATATGAAATATGCACTGGAGAAAGTGAAAACGTATATAAGGCGTATTGATAAGGTACTGCTTCTTCTTGTGTGCGGAATAAGTGGGTTTGCTATATATCTGCTTTACACTCTTTATCAGAATGAGATAAGTACCAGCGTTTCCCAGGGACAGTACCTCACCCAGCTTATAGCGTCGGTGGCAGGTCTTGTGGTGGCGCTTGTGATAGCGGCAATAAACTATAAATTCATAGCAAAGCTATGGTTTATATACGCTCCGCTGGCGCTTATTATGACGGCGCTTCTGTTTACCTCCCTTGGCGTACAGAACGAGGGTGCCGATGATATCGGCTGGCTTAATTTAGGTTTTATACAGTTTCAGCCGTCGGAGCTTTTAAAGCTTGCCTTTATATTGTCCTTTGCTTACCATCTGTCAAAGGTAGAGGACAGAATGAACGAACCTATACACTTCATACTGCTGTGTATCCACGGTGGTGTACCGACTATGCTTATCGTACTGACCGGTGACGATGGTTCGGCAATGGTTTTCCTCTTCGTGTTCCTTTGTATGATATTTGCGGCGGGACTGTCCTGGAAGTATCTTATCTTCTTTGCGGCGGTAACTCCCGTAGGAATATACGTGCTGTGGAATTATATAATGCAACCACACCAACAGCTCCGTTTTCAGATATTATGGGATACAGCCCTGCAGGAAGAGGAGTCGCTCGGAATTTATATGCAACAGCGACTTGGTAAGATAGCACTCGGCTCAGGCGGACTTACGGGGCAGGGACTTTCAGGCGGACATTATACTTACGTACCTGAAATACACAACGACTTTATTTTTTCCTACATCGGAATGACGATGGGACTGCTTGGCTGTCTTTTAGTAATCGGACTTTTAGCGGCGTTGTCGCTTAAAATATTATCCTCTGCCAGTGCGGCAAAGGATCTTCTCGGCAGATGCATATGTGTGGGAGTATTTGCCCTTATCCTTTTCCATTCCGCGATAAATATAGGAATGGTGCTGGGCGTAGCCCCGGTAATAGGAATACCGTTGCCCTTCTTCAGCGCAGGAGGTACCTCGGTGGCTTGTCTTTTTGTAGCTATCGGACTGGTGCTGAGCGTTGGAGTTCACAATACGAAAAAATATCATATGTTCTATACAGAGCTTGATGATTAAAGGAAAGGATACAAAATGGAAAAGAAATTCATTCACAATTTAGCTGAGATCTATTCAGAAACAGCGGTAGAAGTACAGAAGGCAAGATACGAAAAGGCTATAGCCTCCTTCGGTGAATTCTTCGGAGAGGATGCCGATGGCGTACGCCTCTTTTCCGCACCCGGCAGAACCGAGGTCGGTGGTAACCACACAGACCACAATCACGGCAAGGTGCTTGCGGCAGGCGTTAATCTTGACGTTATCGCAGTAGTAAAGCCTACCGACGACGGAAAGATAGTTATCAAGTCCGAGGGCTTTCCCGTTGATGAGATAGATATTTCCGATTTAAAGATACTGTCCTCCCAGAAGAATACCTCTGCGGCTCTTATCAAGGGCGTAGTGGCAGGCTTTCAGAATAACGGCTACAGCGTAGGTGGCTTTAAGGCGTACACAACCTCAAACGTACTTAAGGGTTCGGGACTTTCCAGCTCTGCGGCTTTTGAAGTGCTTGTGGGTACCATCCTTTCAGGACTCTATAACGGTGGTGCAATAAATCCCATAAGAATCGCCCAGATTGCTCAGTATGCGGAGAACGTATACTTCGGTAAGCCCAGCGGACTTATGGATCAGATGGCTTGCTCCGTAGGTGGCTTTGTTGCAATAGATTTCAAGGATCCTTCAGCTCCTATCATTGAAAATATCAACGTGGATTTTGCAAAGTACGGTCACGCTCTTTGCATTATCGATACAAACGCCGATCATGCCGATCTTACAGACGAATATGCGGCTATCCCCAAGGAAATGAAGGCGATTGCAGAATACTTCTCCGCATCTGTTTTAAGAGAGATCGCAAGAGCTGACGTTATTCTCAATACCGCTATACTCCGCCAGAAATACGGTGACAGAGCGGTACTCCGTGCTCTTCACTTCTTTGCAGAAAACAACAGAGTGGACAAGCTGGTACATTCACTTAAAAATGATAATTTCGAAGCCTTCTTAGGCTCTATAAACGAGAGCGGTAACTCAAGCTACAAGTACTTACAGAACATCTTTGCGGTATCCGATCATACACATCAGGCTGTAGGCATCGCCCTCAATATCGCTGAAAGCGCACTTTCAAGAAAGGGTGCATGCAGAGTACACGGCGGTGGCTTTGCAGGAACGATCCAGGCGTTTGTTCCCCTTGATATGCTTCAGCAGTTCAAGCTGGATATTGAAAAGGTATTCGGTGCTGACAGTTGTCACGTGCTTTCAATAAGACCCTTCGGCGGCACAGAGGTAACTCTCGCAGAATAAAACCGCCTGCAAAAAAGCAGACGGTAAAAGATTATTCGGTTACGTAGGGCAGATAATCGGATATATGGAGCTTATCGATAAGAGCGGTGACTGAAATTCCGTTTTCGGTGTACTCTTCGCTTATCACCTTGCTGTGAGAGTGGAGAGCCGCCGCAAGTGCGGATTTGTCATAGGGTATGCAAAGGGAAAGCTTTGTGATTTTATCAGGCAGATTTTCTGCTATCGCTTTAAGTAATCTGTCAAAGCCCTCTTTGTTCTTTGCAGAGATGCATACGTTTGTCTCATCCTCGGGTAGCTCATAATCCAGTCTGTCGCATTTGTTGAATACGTTTATTACGGGAATCTCTCCGCAACCAAGGTCTGCAAGGATAGAAAGGGTGGTATCCGCCTTTTCCTTCGCTTCAGGGTCTGATGCGTCGCAGACGTGGAGAATTATATCGGCGTTTGCCGCTTCTTCAAGAGTTGACTTGAATGCTTCTACAAGGTGATGGGGAAGCCTTCTGATAAGACCTACCGTATCTACAAGAGTCACAGAGCGACCGTCGGGAAGCTCTATTGCACGGGAGGTAAGGTCAAGGGTAGCGAACAGCTTGTTTTCAGCAAGCACGCCTGCGTCGGTAAGAGCATTGAGTAACGTAGATTTTCCTGCGTTGGTGTAGCCTACGATAGCACCGACTATAACGCTGTCCTTTTTCCTGCGGCGGCGGGACTGTTCTCTTCTCTTTTCAAGCTCACGGAGTTCTTCTGTCAGCTTCTCGATTCTTCTTCTTATATGACGGCGGTCAGTTTCAAGCTGGGTTTCACCAGGACCTCTTGTACCGATACCACCGCCAAGCCTTGAAAGGGAAGTACCTATACCCATAAGTCTCGGCAGACGATATTTAAGCTGAGCAAGCTCGACCTGAAGCTTACCCTCGTTGGTTATTGCTCTGCCTGCAAATATATCAAGAATAAGCATTGTACGGTCTATTACACGTACGTTTGTTATATCCTCAATATTCCGTATCTGGCTGGAGCTTAATTCCATGTCAAATACTATAAGGTCAGCCTCCTGCATTTCGGCAAGCTCCGACAGTTCGGCAATCTTGCCTTCTCCTAAAATGGTGGCGCTTTCGATGGTGGGACGCTTCTGGATGAGTCGGCAGATAACCTCTGCTCCCGCAGTCTTTGCAAGCTCCTCCAGTTCATCCATTGATATTTCTGCATCATACTCGCCGGTATCTATTCCTGCAAGTATGGCACGGGTGATTTTTTCGTTTTCGTTTTTAATTTGTTCGTTCATACATTTTCCAATCTACTAAATAAAGGTGGTAATTTCTTATGCTTTTCAAGGAATACGACGTCATTATCGTCGGTAGCGGTGTGTCGGGACTTTATGCGGCACTTAATTTAGACAGCAGTATGAAGATACTGATGTTATCCAAAAAGGAGCTTACACTCTGCAACTCTGCATTGGCTCAGGGCGGTGTAGCGGCTGTTATGGATGAAAAAAGCGACGATTATGAGTTACATATAAAGGATACTCTTATTGCCGGCGGCTACAAGAATGATATGGACAACCTCCGCATACTTGTAGAGCAGGGTCCCAAGGACGTAAGAAAGCTTGTGGACTATGGCGTAGAATTCGACCGCAAGGAGGACGGCTCTATTCACCTCACCTTAGAAGGTGGTCATTGCCGTAACAGAATCGCACACCATAAGGACAGCACAGGCTACGAAATCGTAACCTCGCTTATCGAGAACGTAACGAAGCTACCTAACGTAACTATCCTTGAAAATGCTCATCTCCTCGGACTTTCGAAAGAAGGAGAGGACTACCTCACAGACGTACTGTATAAGGGTGAGCATACCTATTATACCACAAAAGCTATTATACTTGCAACAGGTGGAATAGGCAGAGTTTACGAATTTACAACAAATTCTGCAATTGCCACCGGTGACGGCATACAGTTTGCCTATAATTTAGGAGCAGAAATAAAGCACTTAAACTACGTGCAGTTCCATCCCACAGCCTATGCGGACAGAGAAAACAGAGAATGCTTCTTGGTATCCGAGGCGGTAAGAGGCGAGGGCGCATATCTTTTAAACTGCCACAAGGAACGCTTTATGCATAAATACGAGCCTGAACGTAAGGAGCTTGCTCCCCGTGACGTAGTATCCAAATGCATCTTAAAGGAGCAGAAGGCAACGGGTAGCGACAGCTTCTATCTGGATATTTCCTATAAGGACAGCGAGTTTATCAAAAACCGCTTCCCGATGATATACAAAAAGGTACTGGAAAAGGGCTACGATATGACTAAAGAGCCTATTCCGATATACCCTTGTCAGCATTATCTGATGGGTGGTATTGCAGTAAACGGAAACGGAGCTACCGAAATAAAGGGACTTTATGCCGCAGGCGAATGCGCTCATACGGGTGTACACGGTATTAACCGCCTTGCAAGTAATTCTCTTTTAGAGGCTCTTGTTTTCAGCCGACTTATAGCAGAGGATATCAACAAGAATTTCACCGCCACTGCAAAGGGCGAAAAGGAATACGATTATCCTGCGCCCGACGGAATAGCGCTCCCCAGCGGTGTACGTACAGAGATAAGAAAGATAATGCAGCGCTCCTTCTTTGTAGTGCCTGACTATGAGCAGGCGGCAGAGGACATCGGCAGAATATCCGAAATAAAGGATATGCTCTATAATGGCGGATATGAAATTACCCCCGACTATATCGAGGCAAAATCCCTTGCAACGGTAGCTTATATAATCTTAAGCGAGGTTGTAAAGGAAGGAAAGGAAAAGGGAGAAATAAAATGATGTTACTTGATTTTTACGTTGACGATATTATAAAGACAGCCTTAAAAGAGGATATAAACTATATAGACAGCACAACGGATCTGCTTATCAGCCCCAAGGATGAGAGCGAAGCATATTTTATCGCCAAGGCTGATGGCGTTGTGGCAGGTCTTGAAATTGCACTTCGTGTGTTTAAGCTTGTGGACAGCGATATCAAGATATTCTGTCATACAGAGGACGGCAACAAGGTGCGTAAGGGTGATATATTAGCCGAATTCAAGGGCAATACAAAGGCACTTTTAAAGGGTGAAAGAACAGCTCTGAACATTTTGCAGCATATGAGCGGTATTGCTACCTATACTAATAAGTGTGTAGAGCTTGTAAAGGGAACAAAGGCTTCTATCTGTGATACAAGAAAGACTCTCCCCGGACTCCGTCCCTTACAGAAGTATGCGGTAGTTATGGGCGGCGGTAAGAATCACCGTTACAACCTCACCGATGCGGCTATGCTCAAGGATAATCACATTGACGCTTACGGCGGTATTGCAAACGCCGTAAACGCCCTTCGTGAAAGAGCAGGTCATATGCTTAAGATCGAGGTTGAAGTAAGAAACTTCGAGGAGCTTTACGAGGCTCTCAGCGTAAATGCAGACGTAATCATGCTTGACAATATGAGTCCTGCCGATATGAAGAAGGCAGTAGAAATAACAGACGGCAGAGCAAAGCTTGAAGCCAGCGGCAACGTAACCTTAGAGAATATCCGCTCAGTAGCAGAAAGCGGCGTGGATATCATAAGCCTCGGTGCGCTGACTCATAGTGTGACTGCCTTTGATATTTCGATGAAATGGGGTAAGGCTCCCTTTGACGAGGAGTAATATCCGACATAAATATTACTGATTGGTGATAAAATGACAAATTGTGATAACTGTGTAAACTACGTTTATGATGAGGATTATGAGTGTTATAGCTGTCTTGTCAATCTTGACGAGGACGAGATGCGCAGATTCCTGACAGGTGACAATTATAACTGTCCCTATTTCAGACTGGACGATGAATATGAGCTTGCAAGAAAGCAGTAGGAGGACGTATGGCTAAGGTAATGCTTCAGGGTGATATGAGCTATATGGGTAAAAAGGTGACCGTTACTATGGACAGACCGATAGGAACGGAGCATCCCAAACACCCGGGACTTATCTACCCGATAAATTACGGCTATATCGAGGGACTTGTGGCAGGTGACGGAGAAGAGCAGGACGTGTATCTTCTCGGAGTGAATAAGCCTCTTGAAAAAGCAGAATGTGTAATAATAGGCGTAATCCATCGTCTTAACGATAACGAGGATAAATGGGTAGCAGTACCCGAATCTCTTGTGGGTACGGAAATATGCTATGAATGTAATATCGTTCACGAAACTTATTTTCAGGAACAATACTATAATTCTGAGGTGTATGCTCTTTATGAAAAGACGTCGGGAGCGGTGGTATATACCATTGATAACGGCGTCAGAAAGTATTTTCTTATTAAGAATCTGAGCGGTCATATCGGTTTTCCTAAGGGGCATATCGAATATGGCGAGACAGAAAGGGAAAACGCCCTTCGTGAAGTATATGAGGAATGCGGACTAAAGGTTATACTAAATGACAAATTCCGAGCAGATTATACTTATCGTACACTTGAAAACACCGAAAAGACCTGCGCCTTTTATCTTGGATATTTCGACAAAAAAGCCGCTGTTACGATTCAGCAGGAGGAGGTCATAGGAGACTGGCTACTGACTTATGACAAGGCTATGGAAAAGCTGAACTGGGAACAGGACAGAGAGGTACTCAGAAAAGCGGAAGAATTTCTTAGTAGCTGTGAATAAAAAGTAAAAGGTGATGCTATTTATAGCATCACCTTATTTTTACGCTTTTTTATTATTCTTTAATTTGCCGATGGCTGACGTTATCAGTTTTTCTACGTTATACGCCGCTACAGCCATAATAAGAGCAAAGCCGAATATCATAAGCGGCTTTGAAAAGCTGTAGATATTTGAAAAATGACGTCCGAGGGAGGTATCCTTGGTGTAGTGGACGATAACGTTCAGCATTCTGCTTGCAACGTACTGGAAAACGTAGATATAAAGAGAATATTTTCTTCCTATCACGGCAAGGGGATTATCCTCCGATACGTTTTTGCCGCAGGTGGTGATATACTTTATAATCAGGAAGGCGGCAATGAAATTGAAGATATAATTGTTTCTGCCGTTATCGATAGCCCGACTGCGGAAGAAGGACATTGATTCAAAGTGCAGACATAAAAATGACAGGATTATCAGAACTATCATACCACCCTTGGTTTTTGAGGGTGCTTTTATTTTATCAAGATAGTATCCGACGGTAAACATAGGTATAGCGGCAAACAGAAAGTTTCTGACAATGGTATGGTCAAGCTTCTGGTCAAAGAAGATAACCGAGTATCTTCCGAGTACGTGATAGCCTATAAGCAGTACGGGAGTGAGAACAGCAACAATTTTTCCTGCAACCTTGTACCTTACTATCACAGCATATATAAGCAGGCAATACATATAAGCCAGTATATACCACAGATGAGATGCGTAAAGCGGTTCGTTTACAATCAGAAATTCAAGTATTGAGCGCTTACTTATATCTATAGCAGAAAAAACGGGTTCGTTGCCCATAATGACCTGAACGAGAGCATTAAGCATAAATAAAGCTACTTCGAATACGATATAATATATTGCCATCCTGAGGGCGTTTTTTAAATATCTGCCTGATTTTGCTTCATCTCTTTTCAGCCCGAAAAAGTAGCCCGACGCCATAAAGAACAGAGGTACACCGCATCTTCCTATTGCGGTCTGAAAATATACGAATCTGTCGCCGTATTCGTTTGTGGGAAAGTGAAGCAAGATGACTGCAAGACATGCAAGGCATTTAAGTGCGTCTATCAGATTGTTTCTTTTTTTCTGCTCCATCAGCATCCTCCTTGTTTTCTGTGCTGATATAAAGTATATCACAAATTTCCGCCGACTGCAATATATACGAAAGATAATTTAGCTTTGTTTATGGTAAACAGGCAGTATGAAGGTAATACTTGATTTTTACAAGTAATTTACAACAAAAAATGACAGCAAGTAGGAATATATTTTATAAGTTATCCCGTTTTTCGCATTAGAACGGGAAAAAACGCTTTACAACCATATTTGTTTATGCTATAATTCAAGAGTGAAAATAGAATATACAGAATATAGAAAAAAGAAAGGTGTATTTGCTTTGAGTGCAGGACTTATAGTAGCAGGCGTTGTCGGTGGCGTGGCGGTGCTTGGTGCGGCAGGCTCCTTCGGAGTTGCAAATATTTTATTCAATAAGGTTATTCCCCGTCAGGACGGAGTAAAGGTAGACCTTAACGAAATGGGTGACGGCGGTAAGTGGCAGGAATATATGAAGGTGATTCAGCCTAATAAGGAATACCTGTTATCACTTCCTTGTGAACAGCTCAGCATAAAGTCAAAAGACGGACTCACTCTCAGAGGAGACTATTACAAGGCGGAGAATTCATCCGATAAGCTGGTTATCTGCTTCCACGGATATACGAGCGGAAGAATGAGCAGTTGTTCCTTTGCGGCATTTATGTTAAAGGAAGGTTACGATTGCCTTCTGGTTGACAACCGTGCTCACGGTGACAGCGAGGGAGAATATATAGGCTTTGGCATTCTTGACAGATACGATTGCCTTTCGTGGATTGATTACGTAAACGAAAAGTATGGCAAGAAGGAAATACTGCTCTACGGAGTTTCCATGGGTGCTACAACAGTAATAATGGCGTCAGCGGACAAGAAGCTTCCTGACAACGTAAAGGCTGTTATTGCCGACTGTGCATTCACCTCTCCCTTCGACGTATTTTCTCACGTGCTTAAAAAGGATTATAAATTACCTGCATTTCCTACAATGGAAATCAATAACAGAATCTGCAAGAAGAAGGCAGGCTATGGCTTCAAGGATTATTCCACCCTTGACGCTGTAAAGGAAACCAAATGCCCGATTCTGTTCATTCACGGCGAAGAGGACAATTTCGTACCGGTATGGATGAGCGATAAGAATTATGAGGCTTGTGTGACTAAAAAGGCTCTTGTCAAGATAAAGGGTGCAGGTCACGGCGCAAGCTACTATGAAAACGGCGAAGAATACAGAAAGGCTGTAAAGGACTTTCTTGATAGTATCTGATAAATGGAGAATATATGAAGGAATTTAACGTTAACGGAGCGGTACTGCAATGCTACCCCCTTACCGCCGCCCAGAGAATACATAACTATACGATAAGATTTTCAGCACATCAGGTGCTTAACATAGGTACGGGCTTCTACGTACAGATAGAGCTTGACCACGATAAGCTGAGAGAGGCTATAAAGCTTGCATATCAGCAGTTCGATTCTATGAGAATAAGATTCTTAAAGGACGAGGACGAAACTGTTTATCAGTATATAGTACCCAATGATGACAGACAGGTTCCTTTTATAGATTTTTCTGACTGGAATGAAGAGGACGCTCATAAGGAGATGGAACGCTGGACGGCAGTTCCCTTTGAGAGATTCCATTCACCTATGAATTATATAGCAATAATCAGACTTCCCGGTGGGTATAACGGAATCTACTTAAAGGTAGACCATATGACAATGGACTCAAGCTCCCTTATCATGTTTGATGAATACGTGCTTAAGACCTATTGTGCGTTATGCTACGGCACAGAGATGCCCAAGCCTATGATGTCCTATATCAAGGCACTTGAAAAGGATCTTGAATACGAGGCAGGCTCACCTGCACAGAAGCGTGACGAAGAATTCTGGATGAACGAGATTACAAAGAGCGAGCCCATGTATACCGACTTCAACGGTATGGGAAGACTTATCACCCAGAGAAGAGAAAACAACAATCCCGACCAGCGTTGCGCTATGGTCGTATCAAAGAATCCCGAAGCGGCAATTGCCGTATACAGCCTTGAAAAAGAACCATCTGACAGACTTATGCAGTTCTGCCTTGACTATCAGATACCTATGGCAACGCTTCTGCTTATGGGACTTCGTACAATTCTTTCAAAGTTCAACAACGATGAAAAGGACGTATCTGTAAAGAGCTGTGTAGCAAGAAGAGGTACTCTTCTTGAAAAGAAATCAGGCGGTACGAGAATTCATTTCTTCCCCATCCGTACGGTAATCGAGCCTACCCAGACCTTCCTTGAAGGACTTCATATAATCCAGGCTGAACAGAACAAGCTGTTCCGTCATGCAAACTTCGATCCCATCGATTATACTATAAGAAGAGCAAGACACTGGAAGAACCCTCCCGGAGCAAGCTACGAGAGTTTAAGCCTTACCTACCAGCCTATGACCTTACAGCGTCAGGAAAACGAAATGCCTGATATAAGCTACAAGACAAAGTGGTACACAAACGGCGTAGCAGGTCAGCCCTTATATCTCACGGTTATGCACAGAGCAGAGGATAACGGACTTAATTTCAACTTTGAATACAGAAAGGACGCCGTTACCGAAGGAGAGATGGAATATCTCTACTACTACATCTGCCGTGCGCTTTTCAGAGGTATTGAAGATCCTAACCGTACAATCGGTGAAATATTTGATTGGGTATAATGAAATTATATATATAGAAAGGAACAGAAGAAATGTTTGAACAGTTAAAGGAAATCATTTTAAACTACGTTGAAGTGGATGCGGACACTATCACAGAGGATTCAAGATTCATTGAAGATTTAGGCTTCAACTCCTACGATTTTATGAGCCTTTTAGGTGAGCTTGAGCAGGAATTTGATATTACGGTTGACGAAAATCAGGTAGCTGACCTTCACACGGTAGGCGAGGCAGTAAAGTATATGGAAAGCCTCAAGAACTGACAAAGGGAGAAAATATGGACAAGAATAAAATAAAGACTCTCCGTGATTTATACGAAGAGGCGGCGGCTCTTTACGGCGACGCTCCTTACGTAAAGGAAAAGGCAGGCAAGGAGATAGTTGAAAAATCCTTCTCACAGTTTGCCGATGATTGCCACAGAGTTGCAAACTATCTTCTTACCGAGGTTGGCGAGAAGCTTCATGCGGCGGTAATAGGTCCTACAAGCTATGCTTATCTTGTGAGCTATTTCGGTTCGGTATCCACAGCAAATCCTGTAGTTCCCCTTGATGCACAGCTTCCTTGCCCCGACTTATGCGAGCTTTTACAAAGAGCTGATATTACGGTATTCTTCTATGATAAGAGATACGCTCCTATGCTGGATGCGATAAAGGCGGCTTGCCCTGAAGTAAAGCACTATATCTGCCTTCAGGAAAATGACGACGTTATCTCAACGGAAAAGATCGTAAAGGAATATGCACCTGCTGAAAAGCTCCCCGAAATAACTGGCGATACTTTAGCGGCAATCCTTTATACTTCAGGTACTACCGGCAAGAGCAAGGGCGTTATGCTTACTCACGGCAATTTTATAGACAACGCTATGTGTTGTGACGGAGAAAG
Organism: Ruminiclostridium sp.; assembly: GCA_017465545.1. Taxonomy (GTDB): domain Bacteria; phylum Bacillota; class Clostridia; order Oscillospirales; family Ruminococcaceae; genus Ruminiclostridium_E. The sequence goes on along the minus strand of JAFTVY010000109.1, from coordinate 5,641 downwards.
CTCTCTCGGTGAATCGATACTTACGGTGCTTCCTATCCACCACGTATATTGCTTTACCTGTGATATACTTTTAGGACTCCGCTACGGTACTACGGTATGTGTAAATGATTCTATGATGAGAATTGCGCTGAACTTAAAACTGTTCCAGCCTACCTTCATACTGCTTGTACCTATGATTGCAGAAACTATCTTAAAGCAGATAAAGGCGGCAGCGGCGGCAAAGCCTGAAATACCTCCTCAGATGATAGCGCAGGCGGTATTCGGTGGCAGACTTAAAGGTATCTACAGCGGCGGTGCATATCTTGCCCCTGAAATAACAAAGGCTTATAGGGAGCTTGGTATTCCGATTTCTCAAGGCTACGGTATGACAGAATGCTCACCCAGAATTTCCTCATCGGTATTTACGGATGAAAACTACGGCGACGTTGGTACTGTAGTAAGAGGCTGTGAGATAAGAATAGAGGACGGGGAAATCGTTGTAAAGAGTCCTTCAGTAATGCAGGGCTACTATAAAGATCCCGAAGCTACGGCAGAGGCTCTTACAGAGGACGGCTGGCTTCATACCGGTGACCTCGGTTACGTAAGGGATAACCGTGTATATATCACAGGCAGAAAGAAGAATCTCATAATACTCAGCAACGGTGAAAACGTATCTCCCGAAGAGCTTGAAAACAAGTTCGTAGGAAAGGATATGGTAGCTGAGGTACTTATATATGCAGAGGAAGGCTACATCACAGCCGAAATAGTTCCGAATCCCGAATATTTTAAGGATAAGGAAAAAACAGAGATAGCGGCAGAGCTTACAGAGCTTATCAAGGAAATAAATAAGACTGTAACCTCATCAAAGACCATCAGAAGAATAAGACTTCGTGATAAGGAATTTGAAAAGACTACCTCCAAAAAAATCAGGCGTCAGCAGTCCGAACAGGGCGAGATCATATAAGAAAAGAAAGGGAAAAAGAAAATGACCTACGAGAAGATTTTTGAAACAACAAAGAAGACAGTTATGAAGAGTGACGTAAGCAACATCGACGGACACCTTGCAGTGCAGGTTGACATCGTCGGTGAAGGCGAAGGCGCATTCTACATTGAGCTCAAGGACAACCAGCTTTTTGTAGAGCCCTACGAATACTATGATCATGACTGCAAGTTCATCATCAGCGGTGACGATTTCATCAAGATGGTAAACGGCAAGCTCGATCCCGTTGTAGCTTACACAACAGGTAAGCTCAAGGTCGAAGGCAGTGTTGACAAGGCACTTGAATTCAAGAAGATTGTTGATTCTGTAAAGAAGCAGGAAAAGAAGACAACTGCAAAGAAGCCTGCTGCAAAGAAGACAGCAACAAAGAAGGCAGAAGCAAAGCCTGCTGCTGAAAAGAAGACAGCAACAAAGAAGGCAGAAGCTAAGCCTGCTGCTGAAAAGAAGACAGCAACAAAGAAGGCAGAAGCTAAGCCCGCTGCAGAAAAGAAGGCTCCTGCTAAGAAGGCAGAAGCAAAGCCCACTGCAGAAAAGAAGGCTCCTGCTAAGAAGGCAGAAGCAAAGCCTGCTGCTGAAAAGAAGACAGAAACAAAGAAGGCAGAAGCAAAGCCTGCTACTGAAAAGAAGGCAAAGTAAGATATTGTGATTTATAGCCTCCCGTGTGGGAGGCTTTTCTTTTGTAATTATTACAAAACGGTAACAGCAAGATTACAATTTGGTTACAAAGTGATTACAATTTTGTAACAATTATTGACAATGAAAAATTGTGTGATATACTAAAATTGTAAGATAAAATATTACCACAACTTATCCTGAATTAACCTCAGGAAATAACTGAAAGGGAATGGTGAGACTTATGAAAAAGTTTTTAAAAAGATTATCCGTTATTTCTGCATTAACGCTTACACTTATACTGTCAGCCGTTCCTGCATCCGCTGAGGCGCCTACGGAAAACGGCAGTCCTGCAAAGGCGGCAGTTATGGAACAGACTGAGGCTATAGTGACTTCGGAAAGCACAGCCTTACCCAACTGGCTTATGTTCAGCGGTATCGGTGCGGTGGTTGTGATAGGCTTTATTGCAGGTGCTGTAGTGCTTGGTAACAGAGCCGAGGACGAAACCACCTCTGAAACGGAAGAGTAAGACGAGAAAACCCCTCTGAAAATACAAAAGAAAAGCCTCTGTGGTGAAAATCACAGAGGCTTTTTCTGCAGATATTGATTTTATCATAGATTTGTGTTACAATTCTTATAGCCGTTATTCAGGCTGAAAGGAGATTCATATGAGAATGAGACGAACGTCACGCAAGGGCGGATTTCTTATCTGCCTGCTGATAAATATGCTTCTTAACCTTGACGGACTTATTCCCGCCATACTGCTTCTTATCTGCCATTTTGCCTTCGGACTTCCGCTGTGGCTTACCTTTGTAGCTATAGGTCTGTGGCTTGCAGGTATGATAATATATATGCTCATTTTCGGCTGGTACTACAGTCAGGACAGCGACCTGCCGCAAAAATCAAAGCAGGTGAATAATCCTTACGCTAAAAAAGGTACTATAATAAAGAACGGCGTAACGGTACAAAAATCTGATGCCGATGATAAATAACAAAAGAGGTTGTAAAAAACGAAGGTTTTTTACAACCTCTTATTTTTGGAAAACAAATTGGTTTTTGCGGGCGGTTTGAATTTGGGAACATACCCCTCATCAGTCACCTACGGTGACAGCTTCTCCCGGGGGAGAAGCCTTTAATTCCCACTTTATAGAGTGGATGCACCTTTAAAGCCTTCTCCTTCAGGAGAAGGTGGCAAATGACGTTTTAACGTCATTTGACGGATGAGGTGTTATAGGCACGCCGTAAACCAATATTTGAACGAAAAATCATATTTTACAGCATTTTTAATTAAGTAGAAAAGGATCTCCGAGTATGAGCCTTATAATATATACGACAAGAAACAGAATTCCCGTTGCCGTAACGGCTATATTCGTTATCTTTTTGAGCCTGCCCGTAAAATTTTCCTCCGCTACCATTACTATAATAAAGGGTATGCCTAAAAAGAACAGAGGATGATATCTGAAGGCGGTAACAAAATCAAGGCTTAACGCCGATATATGCGCCCTCGTCATACCACAGAAGGGGCAGGGGATATGCAAGAGATTCTTAATCAGACAGGAGCCACCGAAAATAAGATTCATCACTACTATATAAAGGGTAATAACACCTGCTATAGTAAGATATCTTATTATAAGAGTTTTTGTTTTTGGGGATATTTTCATAGTGATTTCTTTCATTTATTCATCATAAAGCATTTCAGGTAATGAAATTATTTTCTGAATGTTGTACCATTTAAGCTCGGACGTATCGATTATTATTTTTTTCTGCTCGCAGTTTTTCTCGTTTGGTAAAAATTCAAAACGACAGTCGCTTTTCTGAACGATTTTGAAGGACGATCTTACGTTGTCCCGGAAAAGATAAGAAAACCTGTTATTTATTATATCGATAATCAGGATAGGTCGTTTCGAGCCGTAGTTTTCATTATATAGGCTTGGTTGCAGAAAAATCAGGTTTTCGTTATCGCTACAAAAAAATTCGTCGCAGAAATTGAAGCCGTTTGCAATATTAAGATATAAGGTCGGATTGTCTTTCCCTTTGAGTATAGCTAAAAAGCCGAGATAGTTGCACATAGTAGCTTCTGTAATAGAATAGATACAACAAAGCGTATCCGTCTTTGAAAGCTCAAAATATTCATCGTAAATATATGGGTCTGTTTCTCTGTTGCTCCAGCTGGGGAGCGAGGAAAAATCATAGTTCCACTCTGTTGTTTTCATGTTTTTCACCGTCTGTATCCGAAAATCAGATTGATGTGCAGGTTACCTTGAATTCAGCGCTTTCGCCGGCAAGTCTTAAGCATACCTGTCCCGTGCAGTTTTCCAAGGTGTAAACCTGATTATCTTTGTTCAGATCAAAATCGTGAACAATCTCGTTTCCAACCATCAGCACCAGACGGGCGTTGCCCTTGCTGACCTTGCTTGACACCTGAATTTCTAAATTCCCGTTACGCAGGTTTGCTTCGTAAATTCTGATTATGCCTGACATACTTTTTGCACTATAGCTTATTTCATTGTTGATCATTGTCTTTGCACCCATCTTTTGCGAATAGGTGGTGATATTGGAGGTTATATCCGCTTCAGTAAGAGTCTGCAAAGAAAAATCCTCATCTCCGTTAGTATCCTCGTAGGTAACGAATTTACAGCCTGCAAGGGACAGGACTAAAACTGTGGCAAGCATAATGGTGATAAACTTTTTCATATTATATCTCCAGGTAGTTTATTGTTGCTTTAATTATAGCATACCGTATATTGAAAGTCAATTAAACAAAAATCCGGGGATTAACCCCCGGACTTGCTCTGATTCAGTTATTCTCTTTACTACAGATTCTCTTAATCACCAGCTCTGCCACAAAGAACAAAATACATCCCGCTGTGTAGCACAGAATATCATGCAGGGAAAAGGTTCTGCCGATGATGGTGGATAAAAATGCATTGTTTTCAAGTCCCAGTAGCTTCACTATATCAAAATACTGGAGGATTTCCACCACCGCCGCAAAGATGAGGACGTAAGCAGGTAATAGCTTCACCCCTTCGGGGATGAATATTCTGAGCAATGCGCAGATGAGTACCGTCACAAGCACGTCACCGATATACGGTCGGATAAAATCATCACGTATAAATAATGCAATACATATTTCTATAAGTAATACGGCAAAAAACGTGATAGCGTAGATTATGCGGAGCTTTGTTTTCATATGGTTACTGACCTCAATGCTGTTTATTCCTCTGAATCGTTTTCTATAGCGTCCTTGATATACTTGCGTATAAATTCTGCCCAGGCGGTATCATCACTGCTGTAGTGGTTGGAATCTATAACGTTGCCGGCTATATCGATCGTTTCTCCGTATCCGTCATTTGAAATGAATATGGAGCTTCCGTCAGCAATATTGACACGTACAACAAAATCTCCGTAAGAAAAGCTCGGATCCATTGCCGCAAGGACAATGAAAAAATGATCGTCAAAACGGAACCCTGAAAGCTCTTCGATAAACTCATCCTGTTGTTCATCCGTCAGAGTGTAGTCGGGCGTTTCCTTTTCCCAGAAGCCGTGCAGATGATTGTTGCTGTCCCTCAGAGCGTAAATTTCTACAGAGGTTACGCCTTCAGGATCAATATCATTATAATAGGAGTAGTTCGGTATAAAAATGCACCCCGAAACCATAACGGCAACAGTCAGAATTGCAATTATAAAAGAAAAATGCTTTACGAATCTTAATGCAGAGAAAGTAAAACGTACAGCTTTATTTTTCATTCTTTCATCCTCCTTACTTCCGGTTGGCAGGTAATAAGTTTGCGGTTATTTATTCTATAATCTCAATATACCATAAAAAAATATATATTGTCAATAATTGTTACAGAATTGTAATCGCTTTGTAACCGAATTGTAAACCTATTGCTGCTGTTTTGTAATATTTATAAAGAAATCACCTGACGGGGATTGTCAGGTGGTTTTGTTTATAGACAAAGGCGTATCTCATTGTCGGAAGGGGAGGGGATCTTTACAAGACGAAAAGGTGTAATAACCGCAGGTTTATATTAATTATCGCTTATTTGT
>JAFTVY010000080.1 GCA_017465545.1 Ruminiclostridium sp. | reverse complement strand
TGTGTCCTTTCAAAGTGAGTTGTAAAGTTTGGACTTTAATAATTCGATAGCCGCTCTTGCACCGAGGTAAGAACCACCGATACCGATTACTAAAAGCACCTTGCTGTCAGACTTTATCTTTTCAGCCGCCTTCTTGATTCTTTCAAATTCTTCTTTGTCATAGTTTGCGGGAAGATCAACCCAACCTAAAAAGTCATTGCCGAGACCGCTCTTGTTTTCAACAAGCTCGTGTGCCGCTTTTACTAAAGGCTCAATGCCTTTGATTTCGTCAGGCCTTACGACGTCCTTTAGATATTTGTCGTTTAATGTGATTGCCATTTTCTTCTTTTTCTCCTTAACTTTTCTACTCCATATAAACACAATACGTAAACGTGTAAAAAACACTGAGATTTTTTTCTTTTCAGTTTACATGTTTACATTTACTATTATACAGAAAAATACCTGCTTTTGCAAGATGTTTTCAGCTAATGTGAAACTTTTGTTTAATTCCTACAAAATATTGTTTTGGTTTTTGTGCAATATTAAAGGCTGAATATTTTCGATAAAATTATGAAAAATGCACGCCAGAAGGTTATTTCTTCCACTTCGTAGACGGTGATTATATCGCTTTCAAAAATAACCTCGTCATAAAGAGTAGCTGTCACTTTGCCTACAGTCTGCCCGTAGCAAACGGGAGCGGTCAGTTTTTCGGCAATTTCATAGCTGTATTCTATATCTCCCTTGCTACCCTTAGGAATCACCATACTTACAAGCCGTTTTACCCTTATATCCGTGGTCTTTCTCAGTCCGTTGTCAACCTCTACGGGTATAAGCTTACTGCCGTCCGCTTCAGCCTTGTATAGCTCAAAGCCGTTAAACCCGTAATCAAGAAGCTTTTCGCAGGCGTCAAATCTGTCATTTTCCTCCTTGCAGCCAAGACTTACAGCACATATAGTCATATTTCCACGCCTTGCCCATACTGCAAGACAATACCCTGCGTTATCGGTAGTACCCGTCTTGCCTCCGATTATCCCGTTATAATACCTCATCAGCTTGTTGGTATTTAAAAGCTGAGCCGCCTTTTCGCCCTCTCTCACGTAATCAAGCCTTGTATTGAAGAATTCATTATAACAATCGTACCTGCTGACTTCACCGCAGAGAATAGCTATATCGTATGCGGTGGTATAATGCCCCTCTTCGTCATAGCCTACACAGTTTTTATACTGCGTATCGTTCATACCAAGGCTTTTAGCCTTGTCATTCATCAGCTTTACAAAGTCCCGTTCGCTTCCCGCAATATGCTCGCAAAGAGCCGTGGCGGCGTCATTTGCAGAGGCTATAACCACCGATTTTATAAGATCCCTTACAGACATTTCTTCACCGGGCATAAGCCATATTACAGAACCGTCCCTACCGCTTGCAAAGGCAGAACACCTTACTGTATCGTCAAAATGCAGTCTGCCCGCTTCTATTTCCTCTGCCCATATAAGCATACACATAAGCTTTGTGACAGATGCCATAGGCAGCCTTTCCTTGCCGTTACTTTCAAAAAGCACCTGCCCCGTACTGCACTCGGTAACGATTGCTGATTTTGAAGAAAAAATATCAGGCACACCCTTTTCCTCTTCACCATAGCAGGGAAGTGCGCATAAAACCGCCATACCGCAGGAAATTACAAAGGCAGAAATTTTCTTTAATAGCATCATAATAACCCCTTTTTGCTTTTTTTAGATTATATGTTGCTTTTGTCCGTAATTTTCCTGAATAATAAAAATAAAAACGCCAAAAATAAAACTATATTTTTCTGTGGATGGTGTATTATGAATTGTAAAATTGCTTTACCTATGAAATTATTTATGCTTTTCTGCTACGGCGGTGGACTTTATACGATAGTAGAGCTTTTGTTCAGAGGTCATAGCCACCCGAGTATGTTTATTTTAGGAGGGCTTTGCTTTATCCTTATCGGCGGAATAAATAAGCTTTTTCCCGATATGTCCTTACTGCTTCAGATGGGTATATCAGCGGCTATCATAACAGCGCTCGAATTTATCTGCGGCTGTATCGTAAATCTGTGGCTTTTAATGGACGTCTGGAATTATGAGGAACAGCCCTTCAATATTTTAGGTCAGGTATGCCTTATCTTTACGGTAGCCTGGTTTTTCCTCTCCCTTGTGGGAATAGTAGCCGATGATTTTCTACGCTGGAAGCTCTTTTGTGAGGAAAAGCCGAAATACAGGATAATATAAAAAAGCGGGAGTCATATGACGTCCCGCTTAAAAATTTATTCAGTCAGTTTAAAATAATATCCTTGCTCTCCGAAGGAAAGCTCACCCTTTTTGTAATCGTAAATGTAGCATTCGCCGGAGTTTGTGTTTTCATCAATTTTATTTCCGTATACACTGAAGAATATTCCATAAGGCTCTTTTATATCACCTATCTCAATAAGTCTTATTCTTGCAAGATTGTAAGGTGTTGCTATGCTATATCTTGCATATTCTTCATCGCATTGTTTTTTTATGGTTTCTTCATCGGTTATTTCGGGAACGCTCAGTCTGTAGTCCTCTTCCAGAAAGCTACGCAGGTTATCGCCGCCAAGTCTGACTGTGTTTTCGGTAAGCTCGATAAATACCCCTGTACTTTCATCACCGTACAGATGATATTTTCCGTACTTCAGCTCAGGTAATACTTCTTCATCGGCTACAGCCGCACTGCAAGCTGTTATAAAGAGCATAAGACAGGAAAGAAGGGATAATAAAATAATCTTAATTTTCATATCGGCATACCTCCTTAATTCTTATTATATATTGAAATGTAATTTTTTTCAAGCATAATACTATACAAAAAAGAAACGTGTTTTTGTTAAAAACAACCGATTTTTACACGGTTACGTTAAATGCAATGAACGGGCGATATAAAACCGCCCGTCCGTAGTATTTTTTATTGTTTATTATCGCTTAAAAGCTTAACAAAAAAGGTAAGTAAAGCAGGATTTCTCACAAGCAACGGACCTATAAGATGCGTGCCGTAGAAGTTGCCCTCCTGTATGCCCTCGTTCTTTTCATCAGCAGTATTTCCTGCTCCCTCAAGCATTTCGCAGAAGGAATTTTTAATCCCCTTTATTTCGCTTGCCTTGTTTATAAAGCCTATAAGGGTATCCTCACAGAATTTACACTTGCTTTTAGCGTCGGTAACCGTTCTCTTGTCGCTTTCCTCTGTGTAAAAATCGAATATGTGGAGAGCCTGATATTCTTTCTTATTGCAGTCTGTGATGCTTTTTCCGAACATCTCAAAGGCATTGCCGGTAGCAAGTATGGTTTTACCACTGTTCAAAGCTTCTGATATAGCCTCTTTATAAGGCATCAGATATTCTAATGCTACCTTCTGATTTCTTTCAGTTCCCGAACCGATGTAGATAAAATCATACTGTGAAAAATCAATTTCGTCACCGATGGTTAATTTATCAACAGTAACCTCAGTCCCTTTTTCCTTAAGACCTCTTTCCAGTACGCACAGATTTCCGTACTCGCCGTAAAGATTCAAAAGATCGTAAAATAAATGCAGTATCTTCATATTACTCTACCTCCTTTGTATCTTCGGGCTTTATTATTTCTACCTTGGGCAAGAATTTATGCTTATCAGAAAAGCAGGTTACCGTATAAAGCTTGCCGTGATTTATCTTTGCCGCCGCATCAATGCCTTCGTCAATACTTTCGTTTACGATAATCCTTGAGCTGTCAATACCCGTAAATGAGAATCTCAGTTCTAAGTCCTTCGCATGCTTTCCCAATAAGTAGATACGCTTTATATAATCCTTATCCAGCATACCGAAATCTATATCCCAAAGCCAGCTTGTTTCGCCGGTACTGTATCTTCTGCTTATGGAATCTACAATGATAATTACCGCACATTCCTGCTTCTGTCTTACGATATATTCGAGGGAGCGGTCATAGGATACGGAATTTTCGTGCTTTGATAATAGGAAGGTACCCTTCGTTTCACCGAGTCTGTACTGTACCACTCTGCCGTTTTTAAGAATGTAATTTGATATGCACTTTGAAATAAAATCCCCGTCGATTCCCGCAATAGAGCAGATAGAAAAAGCGGCAAGGATATTATATACGTTGTAAATACTCCTGAAAGCGAGCTTTATATCGTATTTATCATTTATCGTTATAACGCCATTATCAAGGTCTGCCCTTGTAACCGTATACGCTGTGTCATTTTTCTTATGCCCGCAGTTTTCACAGCAGTAGCTACCGATATGGTTATAGTGATAATAATCATATTTCATAGGCTTCTTGCAGTTAGGACAGTATTTTCCGTCATCGTAGATGCCGGTATTTCTGTCTGTGCTGAAATCCTGCTTATCCATACCGAACCATATCGTATTTTCCTTACCGAAGCCGTAAAGAGAAACCAGAGGATCGTCCGCATTAATAATAAGGGTGGATTCTTCTCTTATGCCCTTTTTAACGTCCTCATAAACCCATTCGTGATGAGCGTTTCTCGTAAGCTGATCACGGTAGAGATTGGTTATTACGTAATGGGTAGGTGCAAAATGCCTGAAGGAGTGCTTTGCATATCTTTCGTCTGTTTCAAGAAGCAGAGCGTCAGCCTTCATTTTGCCCTTTGCATTGCATTCTGATAATATTATACAGGTGATACCCGCAATCTGATTTGAACCCTTTTCGTTCCACACGACGGTTTTTCCTGCACTTCTCATAGTATGGGCAATCATCTCGACCGTACTTGTCTTGCCGTTACTACCCGTTACCGCAATTACAAGGGGAGGGAGCTGTACCTTCTTTAAAACGTCGGGATAGAGCTTTAATGCAATTTCTCCCGGCAGGCTACTTCCTCTGCCTATTATTCCAAGCAAGAATTTAAGTATCTTGCATACCGTTACTGCTAAAAACATCCGCATAATAAAATTGTCCTTTCAAAATCCGCAATTATTATAATTATATCACAAAAGGATAAAAATTTAAAGGTCTCAGGATAAATTTTATTCCGTTTTGGAAAAATAATTTAAAATTTTTAAAAAAGTGAATATTTTTATACTATAAGTCAGAATAAAGCAAGAAAAATAAAATGATGGATGATATAATATAGAGGAACGATAAATAATCAGGCGTTATACGTCTTTATCAGAAAGGAAATATCATTATGGCAGAAAACAGACTTATCGGCGATTATCCCGTAATCGGCATCCGTCCCACAATTGACGGCAGAAGAGGTTGCCTCAAGGTAAGAGAATCCCTTGAAGAGCAGACAATGAATATGGCAAAATCCGCCGCAAAGCTTTTTGAAGAAAATCTTCGTTACTCAAACGGTGAAAAGGTAAAGGTAGTTATTGCAGATACTACCATAGGCAGAGTTGCAGAGGCTGCCGCTTGTGCAGATAAATTCAGAAAGTGCGGAGTTGACATCACTCTCACAGTAACGCCCTGCTGGTGCTACGGTGCAGAAACCATGGATATGGATCCTATGACTATAAAGGGCGTATGGGGCTTCAACGGCACAGAGCGTCCCGGTGCGGTATACCTTGCATCAGTTCTTGCAACCCACGCACAGAAGGGACTCCCCGCCTTCGGCATCTACGGTCACGACGTATGCGAGGCTACTGATACAACAATCCCCGAAGACGTAAAGGAAAAGCTTTTACGCTTCGGCAGAGCGGCAATTGCCTGCGCTACAATGAGAGGTAAGTCATACCTCCAGATCGGTTCTATCTGTATGGGTATCGGCGGTTCTATAATCGATCCTGCATTTATCGAAGAATATCTCGGTATGAGAGTAGAATCCGTTGACGAGGTAGAGGTCATCCGTCGAATGACAGAGGGCATCTACGATGAAGAAGAATATCAGAAGGCTCTTGCATGGACAAGGGCAAAGTGCAAGGAAGGCTTTGACAAGAACCCCGAGCAGTTCCAGAAAACAAGAGAAGAAAAGGACAAGGACTGGGAATTTGTTGTCAAGATGATGTGCATCATAAAGGATCTTATGAACGGCAATAAGAACCTCCCCGAGGGCAGAGAAGAGGAGATGGTAGGTCACAACGCCATTGCCGCAGGCTTCCAGGGACAGCGTCAGTGGACAGACTTCTATCCCAACTGCGATTTCCCCGAAGCTATGCTCAATACCTCCTTTGACTGGAATGGTGCAAGAGAACCCTATATCCTTGCTACAGAAAATGACGTGCTCAACGGCATCGGTATGCTCTTTATGAAGCTTCTTACAAACAGAGCGCAGATATTTGCCGACGTACGTACCTACTGGAGCCCCGAAGCTGTAAAGAAGGCTACCGGCTATGATATCGAAGGCGTTGCAAAGCAGTCAGGCGGTTTTATCCACCTTATCAATTCAGGTGCGGCTTGTCTTGATGCCTGCGGTATGGCAAAGGACGAAAACGGAAACGCTGTAATGAAGCAGTGGTTCGATATGACAGAAAAGGATATCGACGCTATCCTTGACGCTACGACCTGGAACTATGCCGACGTGGGATATTTCAGAGGCGGCGGATATTCATCAAGATTCGTTACAGAAGCAGAAATGCCCGTTACTATGATAAGACTTAATCTTGTTAAGGGACTCGGTCCTGTTTTACAGATTGCAGAAGGCTGGACAGTAAAGCTTCCCGAAGAGGTTACAGATAAGCTCTGGAAGCGTACCGACTATACGTGGCCCTGCACCTGGTTCGCTCCCAGAACAACAGGCAAGGGTGCTTTTGCAACAGCTTACGACGTAATGAACAACTGGGGTGCAAACCACGGTGCGATAAGCTACGGACATATCGGTGCAGACCTTATCACACTCTGCTCAATGCTCCGTATCCCCGTATCAATGCACAACGTACCTGAAGAGGATATATTCCGTCCTGCCGCTTGGAACGCCTTCGGTATGGATAAGGAAGGTCAGGATTACAGAGCTTGTCAGGCTTACGGTCCTATGTATAAGAATATCAGATAAATTACGATTCTGAAAGGAAACGTTATATGAACAGAGTACTGGCTATAGATTTCGGTGCCTCCAGCGGCAGAGCGATAATAGGCGAGTATGACGGTGACAAGATAAAGCTCACCGAAATCCACCGCTTTTCCAATGATCCCGTAAACCTCGGCGGCACTATGTACTGGGATTTTTTAAGACTGTTCCACGAGATAAAGCAAAGCCTTATAAAGTCCAAAGAATACGGCAGGATTGACAGCCTTGCCATAGATACCTGGGGCGTTGATTTTGGTCTTATCGACAAAAAGGGAAAGCTTCTCGAAAATCCCGTTCACTACCGTGACAGCAGAACTAACGGTATGGTAGCGGCAAGCGGCGAGTTTATCTCCGCAGAGAGATTATATCAGCTTACCGGCGTACAGATAATGGAGATAAATACAGCCTTTCAGCTTCTGTCATTGCTAAAAAAACGCAAGGAGCTTTTAAAGAGAGCTGATAAGCTACTTATGATGCCCGATTTGTTTGCATATTTCCTTGGCGGAAAAAAGGTGGCGGAGATGTCCATTGCTTCCACAACACAGCTTTTTGAAGCAGAATGCAAGGAATGGTCGGATGAATGCATCAACTATCTCGGTATAGAAAGACATCTTTTCCCCGAAATAGTAAACAGCGGTACCGTTATCGGCACGTTATCCCAGGAAATATGCGACGAGCTTGATATAGAGCCTATGAAGATAATAGCCGCCTGCGGTCACGATACCCAGTGCGCTATGGTTTCCGTACCTGCAAAGGAAAAGGATTTTGCATTCCTCTCCTGCGGTACCTGGTCTCTTCTCGGCATAGAGCTTGACAGCCCCGTTATAAATGAGGAGTCCGCAAGACTCAACGTATCAAACGAAACGGGATACGGCAGAAAGACCTCCTTCTTAAAGAACATTATCGGTCTTTGGCTGATTCAGGAAAGCCGCAGACAGTGGAAGAGAGAGGGTAAGGAATACAGCTTTATGGAGCTTGAGGAGATGGCGAAGAAGGCACAGCCCTTCAGATGCTTTATAAATCCCGACGCTCCTGAATTCACCCCTGCAGGCGATATTCCCGGAAGAATAAAAGCATACTGCGAAAAGACAAAGCAGTACGTACCGCAGAATGACGGTGAAGTAATGCGCTGTATCTACGAAAGCCTTGCGCTAAAATATCGTCAGAGCATAGAAGAGCTTGAAGCCTGCACCAAAAAGAGCTTTGCCACTCTTTATATGGTAGGCGGCGGTACAAAGGACAGATTCCTGTCCCAGCTCACAGCCTGCGCTATAAACCGCAGAGTGTGTGCAGGTCCGATAGAGGCAACCTCTTTCGGAAATATAGCGGTACAGCTTATGTCCGTCGGTGCTGTAGAAAGTATAGAAAAGGCAAGGGAGATAATCGCAAGATCTGAAGAGCTTTACGAATTTGCTCCCTGCGATACAGAGCTGTGGGATAAGGCTTATTCCGATTATATCAAAGTAACAAAACAGTAAAGGATGATAATATGCTGAAAAATATACCACCCATTCTGTCACCTGAGCTTTTAAAGGTTCTGTGTGAAATGGGACACAGCGACAGAATAGTTATAGCAGACGGAAATTTCCCTGCCGAAAGTATGGGCAAGAACGCTATCGTCATAAGAGCGGACGGTCACGGCGTACCCGAGCTTTTAGATGCAATACTTCAGCTTCTCCCGCTTGATACCTACGTAGAAAAGCCGGTAAGCCTGATGCAGGTGATGAAGGGCGATAATGCCGAAACTCCCATCTGGGACACCTATAAGGAAATCGTTGCAAAGTACGATGACAGAGGAAACAACGCTATCGGTGAAATAGAGCGCTTCGCCTTTTACGAGCAGGCAAAGACAGCCTATGCAATCATAGCCACGGGCGAAACCGCTATATATGCGAATATAATGCTCCAGAAGGGCGTAGTAACGTTATAAACTTTGTCTATAGCGTAAAAAGAAAACAGTATAAAGGAGAATAACAACAATGTACGAAGAGATAAAAGAAAAAATGGTAGAAGTATGCCACAAGCTCTGGCAGAAGGGCTGGGTAGCGGCAAATGACGGAAACGTTACGGTAAAGGTTGCCGAGGGCAGATATCTTGCAACCCAGACCGGCGTCAGCAAGGCTGATATAACACCCGATAAGATAGGACTTATCGACGATGATTTCAATATCATCGAGGCTAAGGAAGGCTGGAGACCTTCTTCCGAAGTAAAGATGCATTTAAGATGCTACAAGGAGCGCCCCGACGTAGGAGCTGTAGTTCACGCTCATCCTCCCGTATCCACAGGCTTTGCCTGTGCTCATCTTCCTATGGACGATTACTGCATGATAGAAACGGTAATCGGCGTAGGCTCTATCCCCCTGACTCCCTATGGCACTCCCTCTACCTATGAAGTTCCCGAAGCAATCGCACCCTACCTCAAGGATCACGATTGTATGCTTCTTGAAAATCACGGTGCTTTAACAGTCGGTGCAGACCTTACAACTGCTTACTACAGAATGGAAACAATGGAGCTTCAGGCTCAGATTTCTCTCGTGGCAAGACTTCTCGGCGGTGTAAAGGATATCGACAGAGACAATATCGACAGACTTGTTGGTATGAGAGGCCAGTACGGTGTAACGGGCAAGCACCCCGGCTACAAGAAGTATCAGTGATTTGGTACAGAATTTACATAATTTCATCTCTTTAAGTAAAACTTTTGTGAAAACTGTTGCAAATTTCAAGAAAATAGTGTATAATTATATCCGATGGATTAAGCTCCATCGGATATTTTTAAGTCTATAATAAGGGTATCACCCTGATGAAAGGAATGGTCGCAAAATGGCAAATCGTTTTATTCTTAATGAAACCTCATATTTCGGTGCAGGTGCAAGAGAAAATCTTGTTCCTGAGATAAAGAGCAGAGGTCTTAAAAAGATTATGTTTGTAACAGACGAAACACTTATCAAGTGTGGAGTTGCAGGAAAGGTATCAGAAGAGCTTGACAAGGCTGGTATAGCTTACGAGACCTATGATGACATCAAGCCTAATCCCACAGTTGCAAACGTTCAGCAGGGTGTTGCAAGATATAAGGAAATGGGCGCAGATTCTATCGTTGCAGTAGGCGGCGGCTCCGTTATCGATACAGCAAAGGCAATCGGCATCATTATCGCAAATCCCGAATTTGCAGACGTTGTTTCTCTTGAAGGCGTTGCAGATACAAAGAACAAGTCTGTTCCCCTTATCGCACTTCCTACAACCTCAGGCACAGCCGCAGAGGTTACAATCAACTACGTAATCACAGACGAAGAGAATAAGAAAAAGATGGTTTGCGTAGATCCCAGAGATATCCCCGTTGTTGCTATCGTTGACAGCGATCTTATGATGGGTATGCCTAAGGGCCTTTGTGCATCCACAGGTATGGACGCTCTTACCCACGCTATCGAAGGCTATATCACAAAGGGCGCATGGGAGCTTTCCGATATGGTAGAGATCCGTGCAATCGAGCTTATCGGTGCATCCTTATATGATAGTGTTCAGGGTGATGCAAAGGCAAGAGAAACAATGGCGCTTGCACAGTACGTTGCAGGTATGGGCTTCTCAAACGTAGGTCTTGGTATCGTACATTCAATGGCTCATCCTCTCGGTGCTTTTTATGATACGCCTCACGGTGTGGCAAATGCACTTTTACTTCCTTACGTTCTTGAATATAACGCAGAAAGCCCCGCAAAGCCCAAGTACAAGGCTATAGCGAAGGCTATGGGCGTACAGGGTACAGAGAATATGACCGATGACGAAGGCGTAGCAGCGGCAATCGAAGCTGTACGTAAGCTCTCCGTTTCTATCGATATTCCTCAGAAGCTCTGCGAAATCGGCGTCAAGGAAGAGGATCTTGAGGCACTTTCAGTAGCAGCCTTCAACGACGTTTGCACAGGCGGTAACCCCAGAGAAACCAGTGCCGCAGAAATTCTTGAAATCTACAAGAAGGCATATAAATAATACAAGTCTTGACATTTGAAGCGAAAAGCGGTATAATAGCAACTGTAATAAATTTTTCGGGGGCGAAATAATGAACGAAAAAAAGCAGAAAAGAAATAAGCTGTTACTCAGAATAGGCGCTATGTTTCTTGCAATTGCAGTTGTTGTAGGTGTTATTGTACAGAGCTTTTTCTATATGTAAAATAACAGCCGTGTGACGGTAATCGTCACACGGCTTGATTTGTTATACGGGAAATTTTACCGTTATCGAAAAACTGTTATTTTCTGCTTTTGCAGAAATTTCACCCTTCATTCTTTCGCAAAGTCCCTTTGCAATAGAAAGTCCGAGTCCCGTTCCTTTCGCATTTCTCGACTTATCCGCCTTATAGAATCTGTCGAAGATGTGCTTTGTATCAATCTCCACAGTCTCGTCAAAGCTGTTTTCACAGCAGTATATCGCATATCCCTCGCTTTTTGTGAGGGATATTTTTATATCCGTCCCGTGCATAAGGGCATTTTTCATAACGTTCTGGAATATTCTCGTGAGCGCCTCATTGTTACCATTCATATATACAGGCTCATCGGGGATGTCGATAACAGGCTCCGTACCCGTCCTTCTGAAATCCTCATAGAACGAAAAGGCGGCAACGGCGGCTATTTCTGTAAGATTTACCCGTTCAGTTTCAAGTGTAAAGCTATCGTCATTCAGCTTTGCAAAGGTAAAAAGCTCATCAAGAATATTATTCAGCGCATTTATTCTGTTTTTGATAACGTTTATATATCTTTCTCTGGTCTCGTCGTCAAGCTCCTTTTTTGACAGAAGCTGAAAATATCCGTCAAGGGAGGTGAGGGGAGTGCGTATATCGTGAGACAGGCTGGTTATAGTTTCACTTATCTGATTTTCCTTTTCACATAATGCGCTTTTCTTTACTTCAACCGATTCTACAAGATCGTTTATCTCTTCGATAAGCTGTTTTAACTCCTTATAATCGTTGGAGCTTGTGAGCCGCATCCTCGTTTCGTTTTCCTTTATAAAGCGAAGCTGGCGGACAAGTCCGCCGACCTGCCGCCTGAAGCTTATATGTAAGATTAAAACGAGTATAAGTAGTATAACTAATACTATAACCGCAATTTCCATTTAAATATCTCTTTTCTTTATAACAAGCATTGATAAAGCAACTGAAATCACAAGATATACAAGGCTTACGATTACGCCCCTTGTAACAAAATCAGTAGCAGAGTGTAAACTGATCTGTGTTGTATAGGTTGTAACAAGATAATCTACAAGCTCTACGTTTTCAGGAATTATTTCCTTTGCCTTCAGTAAATAGGTGAGCAGACTGACGCTTGAATTAACGATTCCCATACAGATCGAAAAACCTATAAGGCATCCTACAACGTTACTTCTTGAAAGCATAGCGACAAGAAGCACTAAGCTGATAATCGACATCCCTGCAAGGAACTGAAAACCAAGATAAGCAAAAACGCCTGATATATCTAAATTAAGCACCAGAAGATTTGCTTTAGGGTTGATAATTACCGCAAGAAGGTAAATATCTAAAAAAGTCACGATTGCAAAAACAAGTAAAAGTGCAGAAATGATAAGCTTTGAAAAATAGACGTATAATCTGTTTCCTGCAATGCTTACGGTGTTCTTGATATATCCGCTTTTATATTCTGCCGTAACAATAGCAGAGGTAGCGATCGTAGCACATAAAAGAGGAAGTAAAGAACCTATGGAAGTAATTATAGTATCGATGGGAATATCGCCAAAGGAGCCTAAAAATCCCGCGAAAAAAGCAAATACTACCATGCATATAAGTACTATATATAAAGTTCTTCTATGAAAAAGTCTGTATATATCACTTCTTAAAACGTTAAGCATTTTTGTTACCTCCGTTTCCGCCTACAAGCTCTACGTAATACTCTTCAAGGGACTTATTTGCTATGGAAATGTGTGTAGTTCTGACGCCCTTTAAAGCAAGCTCCATAGTAATATCGCCCGTTCTTTCAAGCTGTTCGTAAATATTTATAAAGCCGTTTTCCAGCACCTTGTAATTAGTAAAGCCCATTTCTTCAAGAACTGTACAAGCCTTTGCCGCATCATCGGTCATAAGCTCAATTCTGCTTTCGCATTTTTCTGCGAGCTTTTCAGCGGTAATCTCTTCTACCATAGCACCATTATTGATTATACCGAATACGGTAGCTGTCTTTGAAAGCTCTTCAAGAATATGGCTTGATATGATAAAGGTGATTCCAAGCTCGTGATTTAGCTTTATTATCATCTCCCTGACTTCGATAATACCTTCGGGATCAAGTCCGTTTATAGGCTCGTCAAGAATAACTATATCAGGATTTCCTGCAAGTGCCATTGCCATACCCAGTCTCTGACGCATACCAAGAGAAAATTTTCCCGCAGGCTTTTTGCCCGTGTAAGAAAGATTGACCAGCTTTAAAAGCTCATTCGGTACGTTCTTGTCCCTGATGCCTAAAGCAAGGCATTTTGTCCTTACGTTCTGATATGCCGTCATATCAGGGTATATACCCGGGTTCTCAACAAGAACGCCTATACGGGACTGCAGTCCCTTCATTTCCTGCGGATTCCTGCCGAATACAGAATATTCGCCTGACGTAGCGTCAGCCAGTCCGCTGATTATTCTGAGAAGCGTTGTCTTACCTGCACCGTTTTTACCGATAAGACCGTAAATGTCACCTTTTTTGATATGTATGCTGACGTTATCAAGTGCGTTCTGCTTGCCGTATCTTTTGGTGAGATTATTTGTAGATAAAATGTAATCCATAGATATTTCCTTTCGTTTTTCTGTTGTGTCTTTATTATACGGCAGAAAAATTAATAAATCGCAAAGAAAAGTTTAAGAAAGTGTAAAGATTTATTTTTTCAGCTTAAAGCCTATACCCCATACCGTTTCAATATACTCCCTATCGGAATAAGCCTTCAGCTTCTTTCGTATATTGCTTATATGTACGTTTATAGTCTTGTCCTCACCGATATAATAATCCTCCCAGGCATAATCGTATATCGCCTGCTTTGAAAATACCTTATCCGGATTCTTTATAAAAAGCTCCATTATCTTATATTCGTGCTTTGTAAGCTCTAAAGCGTTATCCTTTACAAAAACCGTCATAGATGCCGTGTCAAGAGTCAGCTCTTCAAAGGACAGCCTTTCAGAGGCCTGATTTCCTTCTTCTGAAAATCTTCTCAGCTGTACCGCTACTCTTGCCTGAAGCTCCTTTATATCAAAGGGCTTTGTTATATAGTCCTCCGCACCCGTTGTCAGAAGCTCTATCTTTGTATCAATGCTGTCCTTTGCCGACATAATGATAACGGGTATATCCTTTATTTTCTTTATTTCCTTTAAAAGCTCTTCGCCGCTCATCCCGGGGAGCATAAGGTCAAGTAGTGCTAAAGAAAATTCCTCGCTTTTGGCATATAAAAGCCCTTCCGTACCCGAATACGCCTGAGTGCAGTTATGTCCTGCCTGATTCAGCGTTTCCTTTACAAGTGCATTTATATCATTGTCATCTTCAACTATCAGAATCTTAGCCATTTTTATCTCCGTTTACAAAAGTATTACAGATATATTTTAGCATAAAAGTAAAAAATGTCAAGAAAACGAAAAAATCCGCAGATAATCTGCGGATCGAAAATGAAAAATAAACGCTAAAAAAACGCCCAAAAAAAGAAAACGCCCCTGTTACGGGGCGAATACTGTTAAATCATACTTCAATCAGGAAGCTGCGTTTAACTTCTTAGCAAGCTGTGACTTTTTTCTTGCTGCAGCGTTCTTGTGGATAAGACCCTTAGCTGCTGCCTTGTCAACTGCTTTAACTGCTACCTTTACTGTTTCTGCATTTGTTTCAGCGTCTGCCTTCTTGAGAGCTGTCTTGAGAGCGCTCTTTGTAGACTTGTTGCGAGCCTGCTTTGTAGCGTTAACTAATACTCTTTTCTTTGCTGATTTGATATTAGGCACTTGTGGCACCTCCTTACTCACTAACTTTTATACATATAATCATAGTTATATTTCACAGTACGCTCTATTATACCACGCTTTTTAAGAAAATGCAAGAGGTTTTTTATAATTTTTTAAAAAATAACTTATAAATAAATTCAATATACAGCTCTGTTTTTTATGTTTTTCACAAAATACAGCGTTTTTACCTTATTTTTTGCTGAATTTTCTATTTTAATACTGTAATATTCCTATTGCTTATTTCATATAAATCGGGTAAAAAAGAAAAGGAAGGTTAAGCTATGAGAAACAGACAAAATAAAGGAAGCGGAAAAATACTTGTAATATCACTTATAATTGCCGCATTTTCCTTCACTCTTACGGGAGTAGCAGAATGCATTGCCACAAATTCAACAGACCTGCTTCCCACTATGCTGGATGGTATAAAAAATATAGGCGGAATCAGTGCGGAGCTTGTGCTACCCGTACTGCCCGTAATTCCCGATAAAAAACCGCAGACGGAAAACAGCGATACACAGTCCGTCACGGAAAGTAGCAGCGAAGCCACCCAGACTACAACACCCCAGACACAGCCACCCATCTCCGAGCCTGAAAGTATAGTAGATATAGAAACCTTCCAGCCCTCCTTCAGCAGACTTATTACCTATAATATAAGCAGAGAGCAGGATGATACCGCTGTTTATAACGGCAAGGACGGAGTTATTGCAAATCATACCTATACCGCTATAACAGGGGACAGAGCGATCAATCTGCGTTTCGGTCAGATAAACAATTATACAGAGCTGTCAGAAAGTGAGATTCTGTCGGTGTGCAGTAATAAGCCTGATATAAAGGTGGAGGTATCACCTCTGAACGAACCGCAGGTACTTATAATGCATACCCATACCACGGAAGCCTATGAGCCTACGGGTGACGGTTATTACGATGCAGACTATACGGGCAGATCCTTGTCCGCCGTAAACAGCGTTGTGGGAGTGGGTGCCGTTATAGCCTCCGAGCTTGCGGAAAAAGGGATAACGGTAATCCATGACGGGATGTTCTTTGACGAGCCGATTTACAGCAATTCCTACTCAAGAAGTCATGACAGGGTGAAGGAGATTTTAGAGGAATATCCTTCTATAAAGGTAGTGCTTGATATTCACCGGGATGGGATAGAATACGACGGAATACGAGTTGCACCGGTAACGAAAATAAAAGGTAAAGAGGCGGCACAGATGATGATAATCTGCGGCTGTGATGACGGAACGGGTATACTTCCCCGTTACGAAGAAAATCTGAAGCTTGCCGCATACCTTCAGAGCAGTATCGAGGAGAAATATCCCACCCTCACAAGACCTATGCTTTTTGATTACCGCTACTATAATCAGGATCTTACCACCGGCTCTTTACTTATAGAAATAGGCACCAACGGAAATACGGCGGAGCAGGCAAAATATACAGCAGAGCTTATAGGTGAGGAAATAGCCCTGTCTCTGCTTGAGCTTTCCGAGTGATTGTGAAAGTCTGATGAAAAATAAAAGATGTCAATAAAATCTTGTTGACAAACTATGTTACTTACTTTATAATTAGGTTAAGAAGTAAATCGTTTAGTTAAATTTAACTAAAATTGTAAAGGAAGTAATGCAAATGAAAAAAAGAATCATAGCCCTTTTATTAAGTGCCGTTATGGCACTTTCAGTAACTGCATGTAACGGCAATACAACAAGCAGTGACGTATCCTCCGAAAACAGCAGTTCTGTATCTCAGACAGAAAGCGGCAAGGACGAGACCTCATCCTCTGAAACGTCAGCCTCCGAGTCTGAGACTTCAGCACCTGAGACAACCACGTCAGAGCCTGAGACCTCAGCACCCGAAACGTCCACGTCAGAGCCTGAGACTTCAGCACCTGAAACGTCCACGTCAGAGCCTGAGACCTCAGCGCCTGAAACGTCCACGTCAGAGCCTGAAACCTCAGCTCCTGAGACAACTACAACACAAAAGCAGGAAAATGACGATCCCGCAGAAGCTACGGGTGGTTTTAAGGTAGTCGGTGACAAGCTCTATGACGCAAACGGCAACGAATTCGTTATGAGAGGTGTAAATCACGCTCATACCTGGTTCAGACAGCATATGGATACAGCTCTTGAGGCAATTGCGGCAACAGGCGCAAACACGGTACGTATAGTTTTATCCGATGGCGATCAGTGGGACAGAATACCCGTTGACGAAGTAAAGAAGGTTATAGAAAAGTGCAAATCCCTTAAAATGATAGCAGTCGTAGAGGTTCACGACGCTACTGGTAAGGATGAGGTTTCATACCTCAACAACGCCGTAGATTACTGGATAGAGGTAAAGGATGCCCTTATCGGTAACGAAGCTTACGTAATCCTCAATATTGCCAACGAATGGTACGGCTCCTGGAACAACCTTGAGAAATGGGCAGAGGGCTACAAGCAGGCTATACCGAAGCTCCGTGACGCAGGAATAAAGAACACTATTATGGTTGACTGCGCAGGCTGGGGACAACTTTCCAACAGCGTTATAAAGCATGGTAAGGAAGTATTTGAAGCTGACGAACAGGCGAATACAATGTTCTCTATTCATATGTACGGCACCGCAGGAAAGAATAAAAGTACGATAAGCAGAGCAATAAATGGTGCAATCCTTCTTGATTTATGCCTTGTTGTAGGCGAATTCGGTCACAATCACAGCGACGGTGACGTTGACGAGGCTACAATCCTCGAGATGAGCGTTGAAAAGAACAAGGGTTATCTCGGCTGGTCCTGGAAGGGCAACGGCGGTGGAGTGGAATACCTTGATATAGCCAAGGACTGGGAAGGCAAGACTCTTTCTTCTGATTGGGGCGAGGTGCTTATAAACGGCAAGAACGGTATAAGAGAGACCTCAAAGATATGTACAGTATTTGAATAATCATAAATGATAAATCGTTC
>JAFTVY010000079.1 GCA_017465545.1 Ruminiclostridium sp. | reverse complement strand
TGAATACAACCTTACCGCAAGCAGCACCGGGAGAAGCACCGAGACCCTTACCAGCGGGAACTGCAGCCTTGAGAGCCTTAGCGTCGAACTGGGGGTGGAGAAGTGTGTCGAGGTTACGAGGATCGATCATAAGAACAGCTTCCTGTTCTGTTCTCATACCTTCATCAACGAGGTCGCAAGCGATCTTGAGGGCAGCCTGAGCTGTTCTCTTACCGTTACGAGTCTGGAGCATATAGAGCTTACCGTGTTCTACTGTAAATTCCATATCCTGCATATCTCTGTAGTGGTTTTCAAGAGTCTTGCAAACGTCTACGAACTGTGCAAATGCTTCGGGGAACTTTTCTTCCATCTGTGCGATGGGCATGGGAGTACGAACGCCGGCTACAACGTCTTCGCCCTGTGCGTTTGTTAAGAATTCACCCATGAGCTTCTTTTCGCCTGTAGCAGGGTCACGTGTGAAAGCAACACCTGTACCGCAGTCATCACCCATGTTACCGAAAGCCATCATCTGTACGTTAACAGCTGTACCCCATGAATAAGGGATATCGTTGTCACGTCTGTAAACGTTAGCTCTGGGGTTGTCCCATGAACGGAATACTGCCTTAACAGCACCCATTAACTGTTCCTTAGGATCTGTGGGGAAGTCAGCACCGATCTTAGCCTTGTATTCAGCCTTGAACTGACCTGCGAGTTCCTTGAGGTCTTCAGCTGTAAGGTCAACGTCCTGTGTAACGCCCTTCTTTTCCTTCATTTCGTCGATAAGCTCTTCGAAATACTTCTTACCAACTTCCATAACTACGTCAGAGTACATCTGGATGAATCTTCTGTAGCAGTCATATGCCCAACGAGCATTGCCGGAAGCTTCTGCCATGTATTCAACTACGTCTTCGTTAAGACCGAGGTTGAGGATTGTATCCATCATACCGGGCATGGAAGCACGGGCACCTGAACGAACGGATACGAGAAGAGGGTTAGTCTTGTCGCCGAACTTCTTGCCTGTAACTTCTTCCATCTTTACGATGTAGTCGTTGATTTCTGCCTGGATGTCGTCGTTGATCTTACGACCATCTTCATAATACTGAGTACAAGCTTCTGTAGAGATTGTGAAACCCTGGGGAACGGGAAGTCCCATAGATGTCATTTCTGCAAGGTTAGCACCCTTACCACCGAGAAGCTCTCTCATGTTTGCGTTACCTTCAGAGAAAAGGTAGCAATACTTTTTAGCCATTGGGGTATTCCTCCTGAATAAAAATAATATGAGATTTGGATAACTTGTCCTTTTCACCACAAGGCTGAAGACGGACTTGTCAACCATACGATTATATTATAACAGATTTCTTTTTATTTTTCCAGTCATTTTTTAAAAAATTTTAGTTTAATTTTTAAAAAAATTTCCTTAATTTTTGTAGACTATTACTAATAGGATATAAATTTAAGGCAGAAGCGGAAATTTTTCAGTAAAATAAAATTTACGTGACTGCAGAAAATAATAACGGGAAAATAAAAAATCCCGCAGATAAGGTTATTTATGAAAGGGCTTTAAGATGGGTAACAAAAAGGATAAAAAGGCAAAGAGCAAAATCCCTTCCGATAAATCAAGGGTTATGAAAAAGGCTATGAAGGTCATTGCAATGAAGGACAGCAGTACCGATCCCTTCGGCAGCTATACGGGCGTATGCAAGGACGTTTTTGAAGTGCCTGTTCAGGATGCGGACGATTTATAATCAGCTTGCATAATAAGGAAAATTATTTTTGTTTATAATGCACTATTATCAATAATTCGACTTGAAAAATTTCGTGCAATGTGGTAAGATAGATATACGCTTCAGAATGCAGATACCACGTTGCACGAAAGGAATACATATGATGACCGATACAATAGATAATCCCAAGAAAATAAAGGTAGTCACAATAGAGGATATAAACCGCAGAACCGACGATCCTTCCCTTTTTATAGAGGAGTGCGAGGAAAAGTACAGACGCCGCATTGCAAGAGCTACGGCGGGGATAAAGGAGAATCTCGGCAAAAAGCCGATAATCCTGCTTTCCGGCCCTTCAGGCTCAGGCAAGACCACCAGCGCAAATCTCATTGCAAGGTCGCTCTGTGATGACGGAATAAATACCATAGTCATTTCGATGGACGATTATTTCGTACCGGGGATTATACCGCCCGGCCCTGACGGAAAGGTGGACTACGAACGTCCTGACAGAGTGGATATTCCGCTACTTAAAAGGGATATGGAAACCTTGGCAGAATGCGGTGAGATAACCCTGCCGGTATTCAATTTTTCCGACAACTCAAGAAGCTGGGGAGAGACCATCAGAAGAGATAAGGACACCGCCGTTATCATCGAAGGTATACACGCCCTGAATCCCGAGCTTACCGGCACTCATCACGATTATGCCACCTTCGTATACGTCAGCGTGAGAACGAGAATTGCAGACAACACGGGACAGCTTCTGCACCCATCAAAGATAAGACTCTTACGCAGACTTTCAAGAGATAAGCTGTTCAGAGGCAGGGATTACAAGCATACGGTCCTTAATTTTCCCAGCGTACAAAGGGGAGAAAGCCTTTACATAATGCCTTACAAATCCCGTGCTGATTATGATATTGATACCTTCTTTGCCTACGAAATATGTGCATACAAGAAGGTACTGCCGTCTCTTTATGAGAATTTCGAGAAATACGAAAAAAGAGCGGATATGTACAGCATACTCCCGCATTTCCTCAGTCTGTCGGAAACAATCGATACTGAGATAATCCCTGCCGACTCTATAGTAAGAGAGTTTATAGGTCAATAAATTTGTGCATTGTTACAAAAATTGCAGGTAAGATTATTGGATATTTACCGAAATTAACATATTATGCTTTACAATTTCCGATTTTTATTGTATAATAAAACGTACAAAAACACGTAATGGAAGGTGCTTTTATGGATGCAAAGGATATGAGAAGCTCTGACATCCTGCTTGAGACGGGAACGAACGAGCTGGAGCTTTTAGAATTTGATATAAACGGAAATCTTTACGGTATCAACATCGCTAAGGTAAGAGAGATCATGAGACCTGCGGAGCTTGTACCGATTCCCCATTCTGCTCCTGAAATCGAGGGTGTATTTATGCCCCGTGACAGACTTATTACCATTATCGATTTACATAAGGTAATGAGAAGAGAAAAGGATGAGGACGAGCGTGGTATGTTCATCATCTGCGAGTTCAACGAGATGGACATCGGCTTCCACGTAACCAAGGTTCACGGAATTCAGCGTATAAGCTGGACAGATATTGAAAAGCCGCCACAGCTTTCCCAGACCTACGAGCAGAGCATAGCTACGGGCGTTGCCAAGATAGGCGATAAAATTATTCTCATACTTGACTTTGAAAAGATAGTAGCCGACCTCAACAAGGGTACGACTCTTGACTACACAGGCTCAGAGGAGCTTGCGGCAGGCGACTTATCTGATAAGAAGCTTGTTGTTGCCGAGGACAGCCAGTTCTTAAATAAGCTCATTATAAACAGCCTTAACGATATAGGCTTTACAAATATTCACTCCTTCCCCGACGGCAAGGAGGCGTGGGATTACATTTCACAGTTCAGCGATTATGAGGGCGACGTTACAGAAAAGATTGCCGCTATAATCACAGATATTGAAATGCCCCAGATGGACGGACATCACCTGACAAAGCTTGTCAAGTCGGATGAAAATCTGTCGAAGATTCCTGTATTCCTCTTCTCATCCCTCATCAACGAGCAGATGTACAAGAAGGGACTTACGGTAGGTGCAGACGCCCAGTTCTCAAAGCCCCAGATAGGACAGCTTATGGAAAAGCTGGTTGAGATACTCGGCAGATAATGATTTTAACAAAGCTAAGGCTTTTTTAAAATACTTTTTTCATTTTGTTATCTCTTTTTTGTTTTGCTTTATTTGACTGCCGGGGTTTACCCGGCATATTTTTTTATTACGTCAGAGTACTTGAAGAAGAGCGGATAATGTGGTATTATATAGATATGACATTTTAAAGGGGTGAGAAGCATCAGAATCGTAGTATTATCAGAGAATACAGCCGCCAACGATAAGCTGTTTGCGGAGCATGGTTTATGCCTTTACATAGAGCATAACGATAAGAAAATATTATTCGGCTGTGGTGCTTCTGCGCTGTTCCTTGAAAATGCCAGGAGGCTGGACATACCGGTAGAAAGCGTTAACACTGTGGTACTGCCCCATAATCACACCTCTATGAGCGGTGGTGCGGAGGTACTGCTTAAAAAGAATCCTGCCGCCGTTATCTATATGAGGAAGGATTATGCCACCGACTGTGCCGAGCAGAACGGCATATTCAGAAGCAGGACAGGTCTTCCCTCCTCTTTTTTCAAGGCAAATAAGCCAAAATGCGTTTTATTCACCGCCTTTTCAGAGGTCTGCAAGGACTTTTATATAGCCACGGCAAAGCAGTATAACAAGGCTCACAGCAATGACAAGAGCTATTATATCAAAAAGGGCAGAAAGTGGGAAAAGGATGACTTTTCTGCAGAGACCTTTGCGGTATGCTTTCCCGGAAGGCGTAAGGATGGCTTTGTACTGCTCACGGGCTGCTCTCACAGCGGAATAACCAATATAGTAAAAACCGCCTGCGAAATGTGGAATGCACCGGTGATAGCGGTTATCGGCGGATTCAATATGATGGGCGGAAATATAAACAAGATAAGCTGTAGCGGTGACGAAATAAAGCAGACCGCTACACAGCTTCAGCAGATGGATATAGGCTATATCTACACCTGCCATTGTACCGGCAGGAAGGGTTTTGAAATGCTAAAGGAAACTCTCGGCGACCAGATACACTATCTTCACACAGGAGAGGAGCTGAAATTCTGATGAATATTCTTATAGCAGGATGTGGAAAAACAGGCGGAATGCTTGCAATGACCTTCTACAACGACGGTCACGACGTCTGCATAATCTCACAGAATCAGAGCGACGCGGAAAAAAATCTTGATACGAAGTTCAACGGCAGTATAGTATACGGCATAGCGATAGATCAGGATACCCTGAAAAAATCGGGAATAGATACCTGCGACGTATTCATTGCACTCACCGAGGACGATAACACCAACATAATGGCGGCTGAGCTTGCAAGGGAAATATTTAAGGTTCCGAGAATTCTTGCCCGTGTAATCGACCACGAAAAGGCAAACATATTCGAGGATATGAACATAGAAACAATATGCCCCACAGAGCTTGTGATAGACGCAATCTCTTCCTCCATAAAGGAGGAACATTCTGAAAAATATCTTACCTTCGGTTCAAGAACGGTAAGCTTTACAACGATGGATATTCCCAAGGAATTCATAGGAGTATCTCCCCACGAAATAACCTATGAGAATGACGAGACGCTTTTCGGTATAATTTCTCCCGATGGCACCTTGACTCTTGTGGGCGATTATGACGGAGTGCCGCTGTACAAGGGGCAGAAGCTTATTTTCTCAAAAATCATCTGATACAAGGAGCAGAACATGAACGCTATTATCATAGGTGGTGGAAAAATCGGTTATCACCTTACAGGCACTCTGATGGAAAAGGGCTATCACGTATCCGTGATAGAAGAAGATACCGAGGCATGCCGCCAGTTTGCGAACGAGCTGGACGTACCTATAATCCGTGGTGACGGAACGGTAGCCTCTATTCTCGAGGAGGCTGGAATAAAAAAAGCCGATTGCGTTATCGCCGTTACCGGCAGGGACGAGGATAATCTCGTTGTCTGCCAGATGGCAAAGCGCCTTTATAATATCAAAAAGACGATAGCAAAGGTCAATAATCCCAAAAACGAAGAAGCTTTAAAGAGACTCGGCGTTGACATCGTGCTGAACAGCACCGACTACATCACCTCCCAGCTTGAGCGTGAAATAGACAGCGACAGAATAAAGGAGCTTTTGCCGCTGGAGGACGGAAAGACCTCAATTTATGAGATCATCCCCGATGATAATTTCACAAGGTGGAACGTTCCGCTTATGGATATGGAAATACCCCATACAATCAGCATCATTACCATAATAAGAGATAACGATGAGGTTATAATTCCCAACGGTCGTGCGGTTATCAAAAAGGGAGACAAGCTGCTGATTCTTACAAAGGCAAAAAACAAAAGCGACGTGTTCAAGACCTTTGGTATAAGCAAGTAAAAATCCCGATACAGAAGGGTAATTTTTGTGTAACTATGAAAACAAAGGACGTTTTTATGGCAAAATGCACAATGTAAACGAGTCCACGATGTGCAGAATGACTATAATATTTACGAATTTTGCTTTACACCCTTGAATATAGAAAATTATTATTGTATAATTATAAAGACGTAATGGACAAAAAGAAAGGAAATAGTATTTATGAAGTCTCCTATGACAGAAAAGCAGATATCTCAGAAGCTTGAAGAGATACTCCTCTATGATTTCAGAGTATCCACAGCAGAAGCTACTCACACACAGATTTACAAGGCTCTTTCAAAGATGGTTGTAAATCACCTTAAGGAAAAGCGTCACGAATATATGGTTGACAGCAACTCCAAGGGTAAGAAGCAGACATATTACATTTCAATGGAATTCCTTATGGGACGTTCCTTAAAGACAAACCTTTATAACTTAGGTATGCAGGATGAGGTTGCAAAGGCACTCAAGAAGATGGATGTAAAGATTGAAAACATCTATGAAGAAGAGCCGGACGCAGGTCTTGGTAACGGTGGTCTTGGCAGACTTGCCGCTTGCTACCTTGACGGTCTTGCTACCTGTGCATATCCCGCAACAGGTTACTCTATTCTTTACGAATACGGTATCTTCAAGCAGAGAATTATGGACGGCTGGCAGACAGAGCTTCCCGACGAATGGCTTCCCGGTGGTAAGGTATGGCTCGTTCCCGTTCCCGACCAGGCTATCGAGGTTCACTTTGACGGTGAGATCAACGAAAAGTGGGATGAAAACTACCACTGCGTAAATCACGTAAACTATACGACTGTAAACGCTGTTCCTTACGATATGTACGTATCAGGTTATGACAGCAAGGGCGTTTCCAAGCTCCGTTTATGGAGTGCAGAAAGCATGTCCTTCGATATGAACAGCTTCAACCAGGGTAACTACGCCAAGGCTATCGGCGCTCACAACATTGCACACTCTCTTACAAAGGTACTTTATCCTAACGATAACCACCTTGAGGGTAAGGCGCTGAGACTCCGTCAGCAGTACTTCATGAGTGCGGCTTCCGTAGGCGATATCGTAATGCGCCACATGAACGTATACGGCACACTTGAAAACCTTCACGAAAAGGCTGCTATCCACATCAACGATACACACCCCACACTCGCTATCCCTGAGCTTATGAGAATACTTCTCGACGATTGCGGATACGATTGGGATAAGGCTTGGTATATCATTACTCATACCTTCGCTTATACAAACCATACGGTTATGGCAGAAGCTCTTGAAACCTGGGATTGCGATCTTATGCAGAGAATCCTCCCCAGAATCTTCTCCATCATTGTAGAAATAAACAACCGTTACTGCTCAATGCTTACAGAAGTAACAGGCGGCGATCTTGCAAAGGTTTCAAGAATGTCCATCATCTTAAACAACAAGGTTAAGATGGCTAACCTCTGCTGTGCGGCTTCTCACTCCGTAAACGGCGTATCCCAGCTTCACTCTGAGATCATCAAGCAGGACGTATTCGCTGATCAGTATTCAGTAACTCCCGACGCATTCAAGAACGTTACAAACGGTATCGCTTACCGCCGTTGGTTACTTGCGTCCAACCCCGGTCTTACAAAGCTTCTTTCCGAGTGCATCGGTGACGGCTTCAAGAAGGATGCGGCAAAGCTCATCGACTTCAGAAAGTTTGCAGACGACAAGGCTGTTCTTGATAAGCTTGCGGCTGTAAAGCTGAGGAACAAGGAAGCCTTTGCCAAGTACGTATTTGATACAACCGGCACAAAGCTCAACACAGCAGGTATCTTCGACGTTCAGGTTAAGCGTCTGCACGAATACAAGCGTCAGCAGTTAAACGCTATGAACATCATTGCAGATTACCTCTATCTGCTGAAGAATCCCGACGCTGATTTTGTTCCCAAGACCTATATCTTCGCTTCCAAGGCGGCTCCCGGCTACTACATGGCTAAGCAGATTATCAAGATGATCTGGTGCATAGGCGAAGAATTAAAGAGAAATGCAAAGCTTAAAGACAAGCTCTCCGTTGTATTCCTTGAGGACTACAAGGTAACCTTATCCGAACTCTTAATGCCCGCCAGTGAAATCTCCGAGCAGATCTCCCTTGCAGGTACAGAGGCATCCGGTACAGGTAATATGAAGCTTATGCTGAACGGTGCAATCACAATGGGTACCTACGATGGTGCAAACGTTGAAATTCACGGTGCCGTAGGCGAAGATAACATCTTCATCTTCGGTATGGATACACCTGAAGTAAACGAGCTCAAGGCAAGAGGCTACTTCCCTGAACAGATTTACAACAACAACGGTCTTATCAAGGAAATCATTGATCTTATGTATAAGGGCATCAATGGTGCTACTTTTGAAGAGGTTGCAAACACACTCCGTCACACAGACAGATATATGTGCTTTGCTGACTTTGACAGCTACCGTGGTACTCAGGCTAAGGCAAGCGAAACTTACAGAGACAAGTATCTGTGGAATAAGATGTCACTTATGAACATCAGTGGCGCAGGTATCTTCTCTGCTGACCGTGCAGTTACAGATTATGCAAGAGACATCTGGAAGCTGTTCTAATCAAGGCAATTTCAAAATAAAACTCCGTTGATTTATCAACGGAGTTTTTGGAATTTTTAAGATATTGAAAAAATTCATAAATATGTATAAAAAAGGAAAAACAGAAATGAACAGACCGATTTATGATAGTTTTGATCTTGATTACAAAAGCCCCTTCGGTGCAATAAGACAGTTTCAGCCCAGTACCTTTACGTTAAGATTCCCCAAAGATATGAACGTATCCGATCCCGTACTGGTAATGTTCCGTCCGGGCGAAAAGGAGCGTTTTGTTCCGCTTAATATCGTTGACAGCACAACGGAATATCACAACACCTACACCTGCACCTTCAACCCTCAGCATTTAGGTCTGCACCAGTATTATTTCTTCCTGACAATAGACGGCAACCGCCGTTATATAAAGAGAAGCGGTGCAAGTCTGGGCGTACTGGATAACGGAGATTTATTCCAGCTTACGGTATTTGACAAGGATATGACCACTCCCGACTGGGTAAAGGGCGGAATTATGTATCAGATATTCCCTGACCGTTTCTGCCGCAGCGGTGAATATCACGAAAACGTTCCTTCTGACAGATACGTTCACGAAAACTGGGAGGATACCCCCTTCTTCCGTCCTGACGAAAAGGGTATAATCCGCAACAACGACTATTTCGCAGGCGATTTAAAGGGCATACAGCAGAAGCTCCCCTATTTACAGAGCCTTGGCGTTACCTGTCTTTATCTGAATCCTATATTCGAATCCCACGAAAACCATCGTTATTCAACTGCCTGCTACGAGCATATCGATCCTATGCTGGGCAGTGACGATGATTTCAGAGAGCTTTGCAAGGAAGCTAAAAAGTACGGTATCGATATAATTCTCGACGGCGTATTTTCTCATACGGGCGCAGATAGTATGTACTTCAACAAGTTTGGCAGATACGGCGAAAACGTGGGCGCATACAAAAATCCCGACAGTCCCTTCCGCAACTGGTACTGCTTCTCCCGTTATCCCTTTGAGTATGAGAGCTGGTGGGGAATTACAACCCTTCCCAACGTAAACGAAAACAACCCTGATTACACAGGCTATATCTGTGGCGACGAGGGTATTTTACAAAGATGGATTCACAACGGTGCAAGAGGCTGGCGCCTTGACGTTGCCGATGAGCTTCCCGACGATTTTCTTGACAATCTCAACAAGGCTGTAAAGGCTATGGGCGATGACAAGATTATTTACGGCGAAGTATGGGAGGACGCATCCAACAAGGAAAGCTACGGCGTAAGAAGAAGATACCTTATCGGCGGTCAGCTTGACAGCGTTATGAACTATCCCTTTAAGGAAGCTATCATAAACTACGTTAAGTATTCAGACCCCGTTCCCTTCCGTGACGGCGTAATGACTATATTAGAGCATTACCCCAAGCCTTCTGCGGATACTCTTATGAACTTCTTATCCACCCACGATACCGAAAGAATCTTAACCCGTCTTGCAGGTGAAGACGTGGGCTGGCACGACAGAGAATGGCAGGCTGAAAGATACCTTACCGACGAGCAGTATACGTACGGCGTTTCCCTTTTAAAGTGTGCTATGGTACTGCAGTTCTTCCTGCCCGGTGTACCCTGCATCTACTACGGTGACGAAGCCGGTCTTGAAGGATATAAAGACCCCTTCAACAGACGTTGCTACCCCTGGGGCAAGGAGAATCCCGATCTGATAGAATTCACAAAGGAATTATCCCGTATCAGAAAGTCAACCACCG
This sequence comes from Ruminiclostridium sp., assembly GCA_017465545.1. Classification (GTDB taxonomy): domain Bacteria; phylum Bacillota; class Clostridia; order Oscillospirales; family Ruminococcaceae; genus Ruminiclostridium_E. The sequence goes on along the minus strand of JAFTVY010000079.1, from coordinate 22,407 downwards.
CCTTTGCAAAGGGTGAGATGAAGTTTATTTCCTGCACAGATAAGGAATGTGTATTCGCAAGAATCGACAAGCTTAACCGTGAGGTTGCCGTGATATTCTTAAACAAGTCGAAGTACCCCAAGGTATTCCATTTATCAGACTATTTAAGTCCCGATTATTCAAATACAAAGAAGCTCCACGATCCCCATAACAGCGCAGATGGAGAAATCAATCTTGCTCCCTTTGAGTATGGTGTTGTGATTTGTAAGATATAAGCATAGCGACCATCGGAAACGGTGGTCGCTTGTGTTTTGAAAAGCTTTGACGGGTTGCACCCGTGGGCAGTTCCTATATTTTTGAAATCAAAGATTTCAAAAATGGTCGCAGTCCTGCGGACTGCTGCCTTTTTAAAGAATGCGATTTGCAAAGATTCGTTGACGGCGGGAGAACAACATTGTTGTAAACACATTTTAGAAATAGCCCACAAACGCCGGTATAAACGGGGTTTGGGGCGAAGCCCCAAACAAGGTCGCAGGGGCGGTAGCCCCCGATTTTTTCCCCCTTCCCCTTGAGGGGAAGGGGGTTAGGGGGTTAGGGTGACATCACACCCGAGCGGAGCGTCAAATTTCAATTTGACAACCACAACTTCGTGCAAGGCACGAAACATCACTTCGCAATTCGTCCCCGATAAATTGCGATACAAAAACCGCCCTTTCCGAGGGCGGTTTCGTTATTTCTGAAGGAATTAATTGTTTATTATTCTGCTACGGGTTCGCTGACTTCAATCTGCTGTATGAACCTCAAATCGGAGATTTCGGGAGAAACGTAGCTCTGTCCACCTCTTTCGGTATACACCATATTTATGGCAGTTATATCAAGCTCTACTTCCCAGAGCCCGTCTCTGTCAAAGCTTTCGCTGTCAACCTGTGAAAGTTTCATTACAGGAGTGCTTGATATTGCTTCAAAAAGTCCACCGCTTTCGCTTACGTATCTGAAATCATATAATCTTTCACGGAACAGTCTGGAGAAGGCAAAATCCTTGTTCATATCCTTTGTAGGATCGATTATAATCATAACCTCAGAAGTACCATTATCATACTTCTGCTTATAGGCGTAGGCGGTTACTGTGGCATTGCCCTCTGCTCTCACTCTGTTCTCGCTCATCTTGGGATCAAGATTTTCTATTATATTACCTGCTCCCTTTATTACGTTACAGTTAAAGCTTGCCTCAGTTACGGTAAAGTAAGAACTCAGCTTATCACCGACCTCGATTGCCTTATAGACTGTATTTTCATCTGTAGGGAATATAAGAGGTATATCTCCGCCGTTTTCAGTAAAGGTGTCGTGGTAGAAATTATGAGGTGTATCATAAACTATAGCGAAATCAAAACCAAGGATAAAACCGTTATCATCAATATAACTACCGTCACCGAGTCTTAACGGGAAGTCATTTACAATATATATAAGCTGATCCTTCTGATTCTCGGCAATTTCCGGCTTCCCTTTTATTTCAAAGGGTACGTAGCGTATTTCTGTCAATCTGTCGCTGTTTACCGTTTTATAGAATATTTCCTTTTTAAGATAATATTTACCAGCAGGGAGTTTTCCGTAGGTTTCTGACAGATTTTCTTCCATTACAAACTTCTCATCATCCCTCAGTATATGCAGTACTGTTTCCCAGACAAGAGGACCGTTATCAATCTCTATACCTGCACGAAGTGCATAATCATAATAGCTGATAAGCTCGCCTTCATAATCAAGCCAGATACTATATTCGGGATCTACCTGAAATTCTCCCACATGGTTACAATTGTCCTTGCTGTGCAGGAAGGTTACGTCAAATTCTGTCTCATTTTTGAAATTTACTTCCATCTGCACGTCTGAAATAAACTCTATACCAAGCTCCTTACGGATATTATTTTCAAATCCTTCAATATTAAGATCTATTTCAAAGGGCAGCGAAGGATTGTCAAAATATCTTACGCTGACGCTTTCGGGTGCTTTGATATTGTAGCTTTCAAGCACCTCCCTCATCTGCTGAGTTGTCAGACCGGGTAATGCCGTTATTTCTGCAATGGTATGATCGCTGCTTTTGTAGTTTGTAAGACCGCATAAATATTCGTGCTGAGGTGTTATCCACGCATATACGAGAAGTCCCTTACTTGTATCAAGATCAAAATACTGTGGGTACTTTGCTTTAAGGTCTGTTGCTTCACCGTCAAGTCCCAGCTCCTTGCGGACTTTTTTTACAAAAGCCTCGGGATCGTATTCCGTTGTTGCCAGATAAGGAGGCTCGAAAAACGCCACACTTATTTTATCACTACTCAGGTTGTAGCTCTTTAATATCTCCTTCATCTGTGAAACTGTTACCGTAGGCATATTTAGAATTTCGTCATCGGTATAACCTATATTTTTGCCCGAAACAAGAACGCATACGTCTTCATCCTTAAGCGTAAACCACGTATAGATTACAAATCCCTTACTTGCATCAAGATCAAAATACTGGGGGTACTTTGCTTTAAGGTCTGTTGTTCCTATCACAACACTTTCGGGATCGTCAACACCGCCGTTACTTGCAACGTGGCTGTCATTACCGCTGTTATGCGGTGAATAGCTTACGTCTATACCTGTGCCGCCCATATTGGCAACTATACCTATAAGCACTACCGCACCTACAACCAGCACGAATGCCGCCGCTACTGCCGCCGCAGTCTTAAAGGGTGTAACTTTTTTCATTTCGTTATCTTCGATTTTTATTTGTGTATCAAATATGTGCTGTTTAAGTCTTGCTTTCTGCTCTGCCGTAGGAATAGCTTCATTAAAAATATTCTTATCCATAATTACCATCCTTTCTGTAGATTAAAGCACTTTTTCAAGCAGCTTTCTTGCCTTCAACAGTCGTGAACGTACAGATGAATCGGCTATACCCAAAAGCCTTCCTATCTCCTTACTGCTGTAGCCTGCATAGTAGTGCAGATATACGGGGACCTTAAGCTCCTCAGGTAGCTCCAGTACCTGCCTCAGCACGTCGTTACGTACCTCCTCGCTTTGTAGCGGCAGGTCGGATATATCGACAGATTTTCTGCTCCAATGGGTAATGGTATTCTTGCAGATATTTATAGCTACCCGTATAAGCCATGCTCTTTCGTGTTCCTCGCTGTCAAAGGTCTTCTTCTTTTCAAGAAGCTTTAAAAAAGTATTGCCCACTGCGTCCTCTGTATCGTGCTTATTTTTCATATACATAAAGCAGACGCTGTAAACGGTGTCCATATGGCGGTCATATATACCCTCAGCTATTTTTGAGTATTCGTTTTTATTATCAGCCATAAGACCTTCCTCCCTTCGGGAAATATTTCTATGGTACCATAAGTTGAAATTTGTCGGAGACAAATTTCAAAGTGACGTTTCGTGCTTTGCACGAAGTGATGCACGGCTACGCCGTGTGATGTGCCGACTCCGTCGGAGTGATGTTTCGTGCTATGCACGAAGTTGTGGGAATCATATGTTGACAAAATCATAGATTTTGTCAACTGCCGCAGTTATTGCCTATGGCAATAACTGCTTACCTGCGGCGGATGGATTTTAAAAGGCGTTCAAATTGGGGTTTGACGGGGTTACACCTCATCCGTCAAATGACATTAAAATGTCATTTGCCACCTTCTCCTCGAGGAGAAGGCTTCAAGGGTGCATCACCTCTATCAAAGTGGGAATTAAAGGCTTCTCCCTCGGGAGAAGCTGTCACCGAAGGTGACTGATGAGGGGTATGCTCCCGAATTCAAACCGTCCACGGATGCAAACCGCTTTCACCTATAATACAATTAAGGATAGCATATTGTTGATGAAAAATCAAATTTTTTTGAAAAAAATTTCCCACCGCTATAAGCGGTGGGATTATCTGTATTCATAAGCTATTTATCAGCAGATACCGAAGCCTAAAATTTCAGCAGTCACCAGCTTGCCGTCTATATCAACAAGCTCTATAGTAACCTCGTGAACGCCTTCGTCACCCGTGAATACCTGAACTGCAACGGGGTTGTTCCAGGCGTCATTTGCCTGTGTTGAATATTCTCCCGTCTGCTTGCCGTCAACTATAACTCTGAGCGAAGCGCCTCTCTTGGACTTTACACACTTGTAAAGAAGCATAAGAGTCTTACCCTCGAAGGTGAACTTCATAGGTGCCGCATCGGGAGGAGCAATCATTGCGCCCCAGCCGTTGGGGAACTGCTGGATCGTATCCTTTTCACCGCTGAAGCTACCTGTATCAATCATAGTAAAGCCTTCAACAGGGTTAGCGTCGTCAAAGAACTTCATACCGTAGAAACGGTCATTGTTTACCCACTTTTCAGGGATAGCCTCGATATCACCGATTCCGCCTTCAGCTATCTTAGCCTTTGCCTTATTCATCATATTCATGATGAGGTCCTTTGTCATTTCGTGTCCCCATACGTTGGGATGGGATTCGTCGTCGGAATAATCCTCCCAGGTCATTCTGCCTTCACTGAATTCTACTGACAGAACGTTATTCAGGGATACCATAGGCAGGCCGTATGCTCTGCCGATTTCAGACATATGCTTTTCGCAGGTGTGTCCGCTCTTTATAACTGTAAAATAGAGTGCTACAGCGGGACTGCCCTCCTGCTCTAAAAGTGTACGTACGAGAGCCTCATAGCTGTCCTTGTATTCCTGCTCCATACCATCGTTTACGGCAAATTCTACAAAGGTGAGGTCAGGCTTGTGACAAAGCACGTCTCTGCCGGCTCTTATGTTACCAAGAATACTGGGAGTGCCGCTCATACCTGCGTTTACGTAGTTTATCTTTGCGTTGGGGTACTGCTCGCATAATGCATTGTAAGTGAGCTTTGCCCAGCAAAGACTTGCGCCTGCCGTCATACCCTCTGTGATAGAGCCGCCGATAAAGGCTACCGTTACCTCTTCGCCCTTTTCTAACTTTTCAAAGAACGCCTTCATTCTCTGAAGGTTACCAAGCTCCATAAGGGAGCGGTCTATCATTGCAGAGTATACCGGATCTGCATCGGGCGTATCGTCGGGGTTTACGGGTTTAGTTTCTACCACGCTGTTTTCCTCCTTGCTTTCTGTCTGTGAGGTTTCAGGTGCAGACGTCTCAGGAGCGTCTGTCACAGTTTCCGAGGTTTCGGGAACGGAGGATTCCTCCTTACTTTCCGTCTGCTCGTCTGAGCTTTCTGCATCAGAAGATTCTTCCTTGCTCTCAGCCTCTGAAGATTCTTCCTTGCTGTCTGTTACAGAAGATTCCTCCTTGCTGTCCGTACCTGCGGACGAAGTTGCTGAACTGCCGCTATCGGTAGCGGATGAGGTGTTTTCGTTGCCACAGCCTGTTAAAATCATAGCCGCCGCAAGAAGTAACGCTGTAATTCTTATTCTTTTCTTCATAGCGATTTCCTTTCTGTCAAAGCTTGTTTACTTAAATTATATTATAAATTTAGCAAAAGGTCAAGTAAATTGCGGTAACAATATAAAATTTTTCAAATAATATATAAAGAGAGCTGATTACTCTTGCTCTCTTTATATGACAGAATATTCTATTTTAAATTGTATAAAACGGCTGTGCAGGTTAAAAATATAGACATCAGGCACAAATGCCGTAAGATGATGGAAAGGAAAGAGCTATGAATATAAAAAGAGGAGAAATCTATTATGCTGATTTAAGTCCCGTTGTAGGTAGTGAGCAGGGCGGAATGCGACCTGTTCTCATCGTTCAGAATGATATAGGCAACCGCCACAGTCCGACGGTTATAGCGGCGGCTATAACCAGCCAGCGTGACAAGTCAAAGCTACCTACCCATATATCTATAAATGCAGGAGAATGCGGTCTGCAGAAGGATTCTATCGTACTTTTAGAGCAGGTAAGAACCCTTGACAAGCAAAGGCTTAAGGAAAGAATGGGAGAGCTTGACGTGTCTTCTATGACAAGAGTTGATAACGCCCTGTCGGTAAGCTTCGGGCTGGGCGAAATAAAGTAAACTGAAACTTTTTTATAAAATCCTCCGACTTCTCTATTAAAGGCAGTAAAGCCATAGAGAAAAAGAACAAAATGAAAAAAGGAGGACGCCTTATGAAAAAGCTTTTAGCAACCTTCATAACAATAATTGCTGTTCTCTCCTGCACGATTCCCGCATCTGCCGAGGATACCGCACCCGGTTCATCCTCAGGTACAACACCCGGTATGTCAAGCGAGAACCTGCCTACAGGTATCATACTTACAGCAGTACCCACTACTCTTGCCGCAGGAGCGCTTATTTTAAGCGGTTTAGCACTTAAAAAGAAGAACAAGTAAAACAATGACGGAGAGCCAAAGGCTCTCCGTTTTTTCATTATGGATTGTTTTTCATAGCATCCAGGACAAGCTGATATTTGTCGGGGTTTTCCCAGAAATCGTGGTTGCCCTCTGCTGAAAGGCTGCTTCTCAGATCTCCGAAAATAAACGATTCCTCCGAAATAAAGCAATCAGAAATATAAAGTCTGCCACCCTTAACGGTTACTATAAACTCTGCAATTCCTGTTGCTCCTCTTCCTCCGTAGCTACTCTTTGCTCCTCTTACATATACACAGTTGTACTGGGGATAATCGATCGTTTCAACATTATCAAGAAGCGGTGTGGGGGTATATTCTGCAGATGGGCTGTGCTGTGCCATATAGATAATATACGCCTTAAAATTATCATTATCGGTAAAGCCTGTCAGCACAGCATCCTTACCTGCTGTCAGTCTTCCGAACTCAGAGTACAGGTCTGTACAGATATAAACAATAGCTTCATAGTCAGCGTCACTGCTTATCTTATCCTTTTCCTTTGCATAGTGGAAAACGGGTTCTCTCGGCTTTTCAGGTTCGCTGTGGTTTGAATAGAAATCCTCGATAAGGCTTTCAAGCGGTCTGCCTATCGGACTATGCGAGCTGTCATCGTCGTCGCTTTCGGTAGCCGACGTGATAACCTCAGAAGAAGCGGTATCCGATGAAATATCAGACGTATTGTTATCCTGGCAAGCAGTCAACAAAAGCATTGCCACTACCGTTATCAGAAGTATTCCCTTCCGTCTTTTCATGAAAATTCCTTTCTCCGTAGACTTAACTAATCTCTGCACTGTCTAAAATTACCGTAAAGGGGCCATCATTCAAAAGCTCTATCTTCATATCCGCTCCGAATATGCCTCTTTGCACCTTGCCGTACTGTCTGTCACATTCTGATATGATATATTCATACAGCTCGTTTGCCATATCAGGTCCGCCTGCCTTTGTGAAGGAGGGGCGGTTTCCCTTCTTGCAGTCAGCGTATAAGGTAAACTGAGAAATAAGGAGTAATTCCCCGCCCACGTCTGAAAGAGCAAGATTCGTCTTGCCGTTTTCGTCATCAAAAATTCTCATACCTATAAGCTTTTTTATCATCTTGTCGGCAATTTCCTTTGTATCATCGGCTGATATTCCGATGAGTACAAGAAAGCCTTTATTTATTTTTCCCGTAACGTTGCCCTCTACCGTGCAGGAGGCTTTAGTTACTCTCTGAATTACAAATCTCATTTTAACCTCTTAAAAATTCAGTCGGGCAGTTTTTTTCTGTCCGACTGACTGTTTTATTAATATGCTGTCATATATCTCTTTAAGTCTTCAGGGTTCTGGCAACGGCTACGAGCAACGTCTTCGGTAATCTTACCTGTACGTACAAGTCTTGCGAGATCCTGGTCAAGGGAGAACATTCCGACTGCCTTTGACGTCTGGATAGCGTTAGGAATCTGGAATATCTTACCTTCACGGATGAGTGCGGAAACGGCGTCTGTACAGCTCATAAGCTCAAGAGCCGCAATTCTTCCCTTACCGTCAGCTGTAGGAACGAGAGTCTGTGAAATAACTGCAACGAGAGAGTTAGCAAGCTGTGAACGAATCTGTCCCTGAGAGTGAGGAGGATATACGTCGATGATACGGTCGATTGTTTCAGCCGCACCTGTTGTATGCAGTGTGGAAAGCACCAAGTGACCTGTTTCTGCGGCGGTTACTGCGGCGTTGATAGTTTCAAAGTCACGCATTTCTCCGACGAGGATAACGTCAGGGTCTTCACGGAGTGCGGCACGAAGAGAGCCTGCGAAGCTGTCTACGTCGGCGCCGATTTCTCTCTGGTTTACCATTGACTGCTTATGTGTGTGAAGATACTCGATAGGATCTTCTACTGTGATGATGTGGCAGTTCTTGTTACGGTTGATGTGGTCGATCATAGCCGCAAGAGTTGTTGACTTACCTGAACCTGTAGGGCCTGTTACAAGTACAAGTCCTCTGGGACGGAGTGCGAATTCGCCCATAAGTCCGGGGAGCATAAGGTCTGATAAGGTAGGAATATCGTTACGGAGCAGACGCATTGCGATAGCGTGATAGCCTCTCTGTCTGTAAACGTTGACTCTGTGTCTGTGACCTGATGCGGAAACGTATGAGAAGTCAGTGTCAAGTCCCTTCTGAATGGATGCCTTGTGCTTCATTGAAGTAATCTGGTTGATTATATTTACGATGATGGGCTCTGTGCAGTCGGGGTAACCGCTGAGCTTTTTGATACTACCGTGTAAACGTACTACAGGGGGAAGACCTGCTGTGAAGTGTAAGTCTGAACAGCCAAGCTTTCTGGCTTCGTCAAGAATCTTGTTGATATCCATGTTGTAAATCTCCTTTAATTATACAGTGTATGTAGCCTTTACAAGCTCATCCATTGTGGTCTTGCCTGCAAGTACCATTTCGGTAACGTTGCTTCTTAACAGCTTTGTACCGTTCTTTTCAGCCTGAGCGCCGATTTCCTCTGTTGTAGCACCCTTGGAGATAAGCTCCTTGATGTCGTTGGTGGTTACTATAATTTCATGGATAGCTGTTCTACCCTTATAGCCTGAGTTGTGACAGGTACGGCATCCGCCGTAGTGATGCTTGTAGATCTTGACGGGTTCTGTCCTACCTACCAGTCTGAGGTCAGCGGGATCTGTAAGCAGTACCTCTTCCTTACAATCGGGACAAAGTAATTTTACAAGTCGCTGTGCAATGATACCTACCAGTGAGGATGCAACCATGTAGGGTGCAACGCCCATATCTATAAGACGGATAATTGTACCTGCGGCGTCGTTTGTATGGAGTGTTGATAATACCAAGTGACCGGTGATAGCGGCACGGATAGCGATGTCGGCTGTTTCACCGTCACGGATTTCTCCGACCATTATGATGTCAGGGTCCTGACGAAGGATAGAACGAAGAGCGGCGGCGAAGGTCATACCCGCCTTGGCGTTGATCTGTACCTGGTTGATACCGTCTATCTTCTTTTCGCAAGGGTCTTCTACCGTTACGATATTTACGTTAGGCTTCGAAAGCTCACCGAGGGTTGCATAAAGTGTTGTTGACTTACCCGAACCGGTAGGTCCCGTAACCAGCATAACTCCGTGAGGACAACGGATAATCTGCTTGAACATCTCGTAGTTGTGCATTGTCATACCAAGCTCTGTTACCTTTCTCATTTCGCCTGAGTCGGTAGCAAGAAGACGGATAACGCACTTTTCACCGTATACTGTAGGAATTGTAGATACACGCACGTCCTGCTGTGTACCGTCGATTACCATACCGAAACGGCCGTCAAGAGGGATACGCTTTTCGGCAATGTTCATACCGCCCAAGATCTTGATACGGGTGATAAGGGAGTTATGAACAGCGGGCTTAACGTTCATCTGTTCAACAAGTTCACCGTCGCAACGGAGTCTGATTCTTGTTCTGTCCTTGAAGGGCTCGATATGAATATCCGATGCGTCCATTCTGTAGGAGGTTTCAACGATTGTGTTAACCAGCTTTACGATAGGAGCATTATCAACACGCTCGCCGGATTCTACGTCCTCAGCGCTCATCTCTTCGCCGGTATATTCACGGTTGAGGTTATCCATAACGTTACTAACCGTCTGCTGTGAATAAGCCTTGTTGATAGTTTCGTTGATGGCGGTACGGGTTGCCAGCATCGCATGGATTTCCATACCTGAAATAACCTTCAGCTCTTCGAATATATAGAAGTTGATAGGATCGTCTGTAGCAACGGTAAGTCTTGTATCAGACATCTGGAAGGCTACACAGCAATTCTTCTTTGCGATAGCCTCAGGAATCTTCTTTACCGCTTCGATATCTATTTTTGTTGTGGTAAGGTCGATAAAAGGTACTTTAAGACGGATAGAAAGTGCGTGAGCAAGCTGTGTTTCTGAAACGTAGCCGAGATCCAGGAGTACGTCACCGAGCTTTATGCCGGGAGTTTCCGCCTGCATTTCCCTCTGCTTTGCCAGAGCGCTGTCAAGCTGTTCCTGAACGAGAAATCCGTTCTCAAGTAAAATCTGACCTATAGGTACATTCTTCATTTTTGATTGGCCCCCTGATAATAAATAGTGTAAGGCAAATGCCTACTTGAAAATTTATTTAAATTGTGGTAAAATAACAATTAAGCTAAAACCCCAATTATTTTCGTAATTAATAAGAAAGGAATTTATTTCTATGACAGGTATCCTTATCTATGACACCGTAATGTGTATTTTAGCGTTCATACTGGGCACTGTCATCGGTAGCTTCTTAAACGTTGTGATCTACCGTACACCTGCTCATATGTCAATCGTGAACGGGCCCTCTCACTGCTTTTCCTGTGGTGAAAGAATCAAGCCCTACGATCTGGTTCCCATCTTCAGCTGGATCTTCTTAGGTGGCAAGTGCAGAAAGTGCAAGGCACCTATTTCCGCTCGTTACACCTTTGTTGAGGCACTGACGGGAGTTATGTTCTTAGCCGCTTTTATAAGATTTTCTATAAGCTGGCAGTTACTTATCGCAATAATTCTTTTTTCTGTTCTTATCGTGCTGAGCTTTATTGATATTGACCATCTGGAAATTCCCTACTGGTGCACTATCACGATAGCCCTACTCGGAATACCGATGCTCTTTATCGAGCCTGACTTCCCCTGGGTTGAGCATCTGGCGGGTGCCGCTGTGATTGCCGTTCCCTTCGCCGTACTTGCACTCTTCGGTGGTATGGGCGGCGGTGACGTTCAGCTTATGGCTGCCGCAGGCTTTTTAATGGGTTGGGAAATCATCCCCTCCGCTATCATCGGTGTTGTACTCGGCGCTATTTACGGTGTTATCTCAAAGGCTGTAAACAGCAAGAGAGATAAGGAAATAAACGAGCAGATAAAAGCAGAATTTTCCGAATGGATAAAGGACAGAATGACCGCTGACGTATCCGATATTGTTGTCGGTGAATACGAAAAGGGCGTCTGCAAGATCAATGCCGATATAATTGAAGAGAAGGCGTGGAATAATCCCGAAGCCTTCAAGGATGACTGTAAGGAGCTTGAAGCAAGTCTTACAGAAATCGCAAAGGATATACCCGAAAATAAAGAATTCGTATTCCGTGTTACCGCAAAGAACGGCGTAGTGGAAAAATCAAAATTCCAGCAGCGAATTGCCTTCGGTCCTGCATTAGCAGTCGGAATTGCAATCGGAGTTATCTTCGGTGAAAGAATTATAAGCTGGTACTTAGGACTTATGTAATGTTTTTAATCAATATCTCACGACTTGAGGAAATCCCCAAGTCGTGATTTTTTTATTGATTTACGGAGCTTCCGGTAAATGATCTGTGTCTGTATAGTTCTTGATGTTGTAGATTATTGCAATAGTAGGAGTGTCATCGTTTGCAATGTCAATGTAGCTTTCTGTTTCAAGATCTGCATTGCTCTGAGGCGTGCTCTTTATATTGAGCAGCTTTATAGTGCTTGTTCTTGTAGCCAGCATCAGCTCACCCTCTGTATCATAGGGTGTAAGACCCATCTGATACCAGTACTGACCTGTAGCTGAATCTTCAATTGTCTTGAAGGTGAAGCGATATCTTGCGTCACGATAATATTCCTTATTGAAAAGTCTCTGCTTTCTCAGGAAAATTCTCTTTGCATCATAATCTGCGCCGCTTTCTACCTTGCCGAAATCGTAGATATAATAGCCGTCCTGCTCATATCTCAGCAGAATGCAGTAGGTGGATATAGAATCATCGCCTGCCGCAACAGCTCTCATACTGTCTACTCTCTGTCCGATAGAACCATCTTCCGCTGTCAGTAAAGCTTCCGTTTCCAAGTCATACATATCGATATTATAACCTATACTCTTATTGAGTTTTGCATGGAAGAAGCTCTGGATAGTGTCGGTGGTATTGTTGACGTTAACGTCGCCGTCCATATCATTTATCATATCTCTGACAGGTCCGAACAGCGCCATTACTGCCGCTATCAGAAGTCCCATTATAGCTGTTGCTACAATAACCTCGACTAAGGTGAAGGCCTTTTTTCTGAGTAATTTTTTCATAAAGACCTCCTTATACTTTATTATTGTAGATGCCGGGCGTCTTGCCATCGTCAAAGGTAGCAGACGGAGTTGTTTCCTCGCTATCAGGCTTTATAAAGTATTTTGCAAAAGACTGATACTGCGCATTGTAATCATCCTCGGTCATTTCAAATACAATCGTCGCATTGAAAAGAGCATTCTGTGATTCGTTGGAAACGACCTTATCATAGAAACGGTAGTTTATGGATTCATCCGTTTTTGAAAGTCTTAAATATCCCATATTGGTATCGGGTGTCACCTTGATGTTCTTTGCGGCACCGGGGAGTGCAAGCTTTACGGCGTTGCATTCAGCGGAGCTTAAAACGTAATCACCGTCTTCTATCTGCATTGTAATGGTAATCTTCTTCATACCGCTGTCAAGCGTCTCTTCTGTTGTTGAAAGCGTGATTCCTGTTATACCCTTTGCACCGTAGCAATGGATATCATCGGTAATCATACCACCTGTCTGCTTATCCTTGTTACTTCCATCGTTCTTGATTTCTGCATCGAAGGTGTTAAGCTCAAGACGATCGGGGCTTTCCGTATCTTCAGGTCTCCAGATATGTACGTCGTCAATCTCGATCTTGCCGACTGTACCTACACCGCCATCCTTGATAAATTCGATGGCAATATCGGTGGTTTCTCTTTCCAGAAGGTCGTTATCCATAGCGATATTCTGAATCTGTGCATCCATATCCATTTCGATATGGTGGTTGCTTCTGTACTGTCTTATTGAAAGTGCAAGTATCTGCATAACGAGCGCCGACATAAGAGCAAATATGGCAATGGCTACTATACACTCAACAAGTGTGAAGCCCTTGCGTTTAAGTAATTTCTTCATTGCTAACGCTCCTTTCATTAGTTATAACCGAACTTTCTCCATGTTCTTGTTGTAGAAGAAGTGAGGATCTGCGTACAGCCTGATTCTGCCATCAGCTTTTCCATAAATCTTGTTCGGGTTTCTTCCTGATCCTCAGAAGAATCTGCATCATTTACGTATCTGTCATAATAGTCATAAGGAATCATACATACGTAATTATCGTTCTGAGCGGACTGAATGAAGTCGGAAACTATCATACCACCTATCATACCACTCTGTGCGGGAGAGTACACACCTTCTGAGTTGTAGGTCATATAAGGCGCGTATACGAAGCCGCTGTACATATTCTGACCGCCTGAAAAGTCCATAATAGCGTTCTTACTTATTGTTGCAAGGAACACGTTGTTATGAATATAGAAGGCTCTTGCGGGGTTGTTAGGATCATTGTATTCATTTATAACGCTTTCGGGAAGTAAATGTGTTGTTCCCATTGCGTTTGCTGTAAGAATATTTCTTATATTACCTTCTACGCCTGTAGACATTCTGTCCATAGGACACTGACCGTAAGACAGAGCACCGTTGTTATTGGTTACCGGGATCGTTATATTTGCCATTTGTTCAAGCATACCGATATGACCAAGATAGCCGTCACTCGGTTGTACGTATCTTGTGCCCTCGGGAACGATAAAGATTACACTACCCATACCTCTTGTAAGTATAAACTTAACGCCCCATCCTGTTGTATCCCATGAGAAGCAATCATACGTCTTATCAGGATCGTCACCATTAGTCTCATTTGTCTTGACCGTTCCGTTTTCAAAATAGCAGTTGGGCTCAAGATAAACGTATATATTTGCGTACTTTGACTTATCTGCTACCTGCGTCGGTTCGTTGTAGTCACCCATAAAGGTATCAAAGATAATCGTGCTTCGGCTACTACCACCTGTAACACTCTTAAGAATGTAGTAGTCGTTGGCTGTTGTAGCCTTTATAACCGTACCCTTATCGTTTTCAAGCTGAAGGTTAAGCTGCTTGGAGGAATCTACGGCAGGTACTCTTGCAGGCATACCATTCACGAAACCTATTGTATAGAACTTTGCTTCGAGGTCCCAGTTGATGTATTCGGGGTTGCCTATCTTTTCGTTGATTCTCTGCTTTACAGTTGCGATATCCTCGCAGGAGCCGTTGAGAGAAGGCCATACGTTTGCCCATAAGCCTCCTGTTGTACCACAATGTGTTTCAACGTAGTCAAGTCCGTCTCTTATCTGCTCGTCAGTATCGCAGGAAGTTGAAGTTGAAAGATCGAACTTAAGATAAGCTTCTACCTGTGTGGAATCGAAAGCGCCACCGGCAATAGGCTCTTCTGATCCGGTTGCGGCTTCTACTCCGCCTGAGGCTACTATTTTACCTGACTTAAGATTATATACTTTACCCTTACACATGGAAGCATAGCTCTTAGCCTTGGTGTCATCACCGTAGCAGTAAATATTACCGCCGACAACAAACCTACCTGCGTTGGGCATACAATCCTTTTCTAAGAACAGGTCGCCGTTTACGTAGATCATGTGACTGGGCTCATTGCCGTTAGCATAATACATATCGCCGTTTACGTATGCCACCGTACCGACTGACTGACGGGGTGTGTAAAGGTCGCCTAAAATATACATAGGACCGCCGCCAACGCTACCGCCGCTGGAAAGAGCCATAACATTTCCGCCTATACGGGCAATAGGGAAAGAGAAGCCGTTCTGTCCGTATATGTAGCAGTTATTACCGATGGTAAGCTCTGTATTCTGTACCATAGAAGGTGATTCAAATCTGACAGTACCTGCAGAAATAAGCTCTGCCTGTGCTGTGGTTACGTCGTTTGCGTCGGAACCACCGAACTGGGTATATTCGTTATCGAGATAGATGGTTTCTCCCGTGTTCTTCATATTCTTGAAGATAACGTCGTTAGGAGCATAACCTGTGGAGGTGAAGAATCTGTCAAAGTTGTAGGGCTTTGACTTTACCTTGAATTCACCTACTGTGCTGATTGTGGAGTTTTCACCGTTTACGTCGATGCTTACTTCAATCTCCAGCACGTGAATTTCGTCCTTTGCGTCACCCTTGACCTTGTTTATTGTAACCTTGTAGTCTCCAAGACCGCCGGCAAGCTCACTGAAGCCTGAACCGTCGTCACTCTTTGTTACAAGGGACTCATTCTGATTAAGGTCGATGATGGACTGTACAAAGGCGTCGTCGTTCTTGATGTTTATGAAATTAACTACCAGATCATTAAGAGCAAGAGCGCTCTGGTATGCCTGCTGACTATCGTACTTTACTTCCACCTGACGTCTTGCGGTAGACAGAGAGTAATAAAGTGCCGAAGCAAGTATAACCATAACCGACATTATAGCAACAACCAAAAACAGTACACTACCCTTGTTCTTTCTGAGGTTAAAAAGTGATCTGCCGATTTGCTTTTTATTACTTTTAGCCATCGTCATTCGTCCTTTCGTAATAATCGTCCGATTTTTATAATCGGAAACAAACGTCTGTTATAGCGGAAAAGCCCTGGCCGAAAACGGCAGGGTTTATCCACTTAAATTTTAATTACTGTGCTGTCTGATTTGCGAAGGGGTCAGCTACAGGCTTGATGCAGTAGAACTGAACTGAGAATGCCATTGTGAAGCCTTCTTCATCCTTGTTGTTGGCGTTGGGGTTGCTCTCGTTCTGTTCCTGATTCTGGTTATCATCCTTATCCTTCGATTCTTCCATCTGGAAGATTACGCTGCTCATGTATGTAGCCTTTCTCTGAGGCTTGCCGTCAGTACCCTTGATGCTTTCGTCATAAACGCCTTCGTTAAGAAGATCAACGAAATCGTGAAGGTTCTGGAGCTTATCTGAATGAGCATTGAAGGAAACCGTAATGCTACCGACTGTTACGGGAGCGGATACTGAAAGAATGTTTGCTGTGAGGCTCTTGAAGTACATCATGCGCTCTCTGTCATTCATCTTTGTGATGTCAACAACCTCTTCCTGCTGCTGTACTACTGTATTTGCAAAGTCCTTGAGGGGATATGAAATATCTGTAGGAGTGAAGGTTGCGATTGAAAGTGTTGACGTTGAGAAGGGAGAAATGCTGAGACCGTCAATTGTGATATCCTTACCTCTTGCGATAAACTGACGCATGATTTCGTCTGCTTCATAGGTTGTCATATCGTCATAGAAGGAGTTTGCGAGGTTCTTACCTTCTTCATAAGCCGCCTTGATTTCTGTATCAATAGTAGCTTCGTGTTCAAGCTTCTTCTGAAGCTCTGCATATCTTGTCTTTGCGCTTTCGAGATTCTTGTTATTTACATCAATGTTGTTGAAATTAGGTAATATGAATACGAAGAAGCCTACACCGATAATTGCAGCAACTATAAAGATGATAATAAAGATCTGTTCCTGTTTACTGATTTTCATAATCGTTTATCCTCTCTTTCTTACTGTGCTGCTTCGGCATTGCCGGAATTGAGTGCGCTGTTTACTTCATCCTTGGTATAGTCAACGTCGTTACCTGCCTTTAAGAGCATTGTAAGGCTGAAGTTAACTTCCTTCTTCGGTTCATCCTTGTTTGCACCGGATGTCTCATCGGTTACTTCCTTTACTGAATAACCTGTGTAGGTGATATTCTCGAAATAACCCTGATCAATAAGTGCTCTTACATACTGTGAAGGCTGATCTTCTCTGTCGCACTTGAAGGAAGCGGAAACGTTATATGTACCGATAGTAACGCTACCTGTGATTTCCATACCCTTGAGGGCTTCCTTGATCTTTGCGTCTGTAATCTGTTCAACGCCCTCTTCGTTTGCCGTGAAGGGCTCTCTGATCATCTTATAGACGTCTGTTGTACCCTTGGGCATATAGTTGAACATAATTTCAGCATTTGCAATGGATGTCTTATAGCTTTCAAAGTTAGCAAGTACGCCTTCTTTTCTTGCAAGCTCATTGAGTCTTGCCTGGAAATCTGCGTCGTTTATCTGATTGTTAACCTTTGTAATTTCAGCCTTGATGCCGTCGTTTATCACGTTGATAACCGCATTGGCACCGAATAATGCGCCTACGCTGAGAATAGCTGCGGCAGCCATACCGATGAAGAAGGTGTTGAGTCCCTTGCTTTCCTTAGCGGCTGTAGTATCGAGAAGGTTGATATGTTCGAGTTCCTTATCAACCTTGTAAAGAGCACCGATTGCGTTAGCAAACTTTGTGAATTCGTAGTCAGCTCTTGAAGCGATGGTGGTGGGTGTGCTTAAGATGTGACAAGGCACGTTGAAGGACTGTACCGCATTGGAAAGAGCGATAAAGTCAGGGATCTCACCATAGAACATCATTTCCTTGATGGGCTTCATGTCCTTTCTGGACTGGAAGAACTGGAACATTCTGAACAGGTTGTCATATACAGCCTGGTTTACGTAGTCAGGTGCGTTGTTGTAATCAGAAGCATCGATCTTGAAGTAACGTGAGAACGAAAGTACGTTATCCTCGTAAAGGTTGATGTTTAAGAACTCTCTGTCTATCTGAACGAGGAGAAGAGGCATATAGTTTGACATCTTCGGTGTGTTCTGGATAAGACGGGAAATAGAGTTGTTGGAGATGTTTACAGCCTTTAAGGAAAGACCGATATGTGTGAACAGCTTTACGTAGCCGTCAACAAGTCTCTGGGGGCAGGCTGTAGCCAGTACCTTGATAAGGGGATTCTGGTTTTCGTCCTTGGTTTCGCCTACGATCGTGTAGGAGATGTTGTATTCGTTGGAAATACCCATATTGCTACCGATCATAGCCTCGATTGCGGCTGTGTTGGAAAGCTTCTTGGGCTTGGGGAGCATAAGCTCCTTGTAAAGAATAGAGCTGGAGCTGATTGATACGATAGTATCCTTTTCCTTGATAGCTCTTGTGTTGATAATATCAATAATTTCTGCCGCTACCAGCGGAACGTCTGCGATGTAACCGTTTGAAACAAGACCTGCTTCAATTTCACGGAAATCAACTTCGTCAATCTTGATCTTGCTGCCCTGTGCAGAGCCACGAACAAGTTTTATTTGTCTGTCGGTAATATCAATAGATAACATATCCTGAAAAATTCCTTCCTGTTAATTTGGTTTATGATCCGGACCGCCGGAATAATTATTCTTGTCTGATGTGTGTACGTATAAGCGAATCTGCTTATTACATAGCACCCATACCTTCCATACCACCATAGAGAATGGGGAACACGCCCGCCAGGATACAACCTACCATTACACCCATAAGGATAATCATTACAGGTTCGAGCAGGGATACCATACTTGAAATAGCGGAATCGGCCTCATCATCGTAATAGTCGGAGGATTTTTCAAGGATCTGGTCAAGAGTACCTGATTCCTCACCTACGTAAACGATGGATACGAACATACCCTCGAATACGTTGATTCTGCCTATAGCTACTGAAAGAGCCTCGCCTCGCTTAACGTTTTCAACAACGTCCTCGAAGGACTTGATAATGTAGGTATTTCCGAGTGTACCTACTGACTTTTCGATACAGTCAACCATCTGCAGACCGCTGGCAAAGAGGTTTGACATTGTTCTTGCGAAACGTGCTGTGTAGATGGTTCTTAAAAGACCGCCGACCTTGGGAAGTCTTAACAGCATTTCATCCCACTTCAGCTTTGACGCCGGAGTAGTCAGAATGATTCTGAATGCGATTACTATGGCAATAAGAGCGATAATCAATATGTACCACTGATTGATAAAGAAGTCACTTATTGCGAACATTGCCGCTGACAGAGGCGGAATTTCATCACCCTCCATCATAAGTCCACGGAACATAGGCATGATGAAGGTAAACATCGCTACCATCATAACAACAAGGAGTGTAAGAAGAACTATAGGGTAAATCATAGCGCCCTTGATCTTGTTCTGTGTCTTGCTGTCCTTTGCATAATGCTCAGATACTCTGTTCATGATCATATCAAGGTTACCTGACGCTTCGCCGGCACCTACCATGCTGACGAACAGTCCCGGGAATACGCCCGGCTTTGTTGCGATAGCCTCGGAGAAGGAACGTCCCTTCTGAACTTCTTCGTAAATATCAAGAAGTACAGCCTTCATTTTTTTGTTTTCTGTCTGCGACTGCAGGATGTGAAGTGATTTTACAAGACTTACACCTGAAGTAAGCATAGCCGCTAACTGTCGGCAGAAGAAGGAAAGATCCTTGGTCTTGAACTTGAACTTGACATCATTTGCCTTACCTGCTGTAAGGTCCTTGTAGCTGGTGCAGTATAAGCCTTTCTGCCTGAGCTTGTCTATAAGCTCCGCTGCGTCCTCGGCCGATTCCTTGCCCTTCAGCTTTTTACCGTTGACATCGGTTGCCACATAAGAGAATGTAGTCACTGAGTATCCCCCATTCATTGTTTTCTGAATCGATAAAATAATCCTTACCCAAAAATAGAGATTATTATCACCATACTAAATTATACCATAAAATCAATAGAATATCAAGAAAAGATTTATGGCATATCAACCAATTTTCACCATATATTTTTATGAAAAATAAACTAAAAAACTTATTTTAAGTGAAAAAAGAAGCCTTATTTCTTTAAAAAAACCGTAATTATACCCCTAAAGCTATCTCTATCATATCAGTAAGGGACTTTTCACGTTCTTCAGGTGTAACGTCCTCGCTTCCCGTGAGAGGATTATTTGTTACAGTAAGAATGCACAGAGCCTTCTTACCCGCATGAGCGGCAGTCATATACAGAGCCGCAGATTCCATCTCAACAGCAAGAACGCCCATTTTGCTCCAGTCGGCAAGAGAATTCGAGGCGTCATAGTAAACCTCGCCGGTCAGCACGTTGCCTACGTGGCAGGTTATATTCTTTGCCTCGGTAAGCTCTACCGCCTTTCTGATAAGTCCGAAGTCGGCAATAGGCGCATAGGTGCCGGGCAGACCGTACTGTCTGTCGCAATTGCAATCGTGACAAGCGCCCTGGGCTATAACTATATCACGGGGCTTTACGTTTTCCATAAGGCTACCCGCTGTACCGATACGGATGATGCTTTCTACGTCGTAGAAATTATACAGCTCGTAGCTGTATATTCCAACGGAGGAAACGCCCATACCCGAGCCCTGAACCGATACTCTTTCGCCCTTGTAAAGACCGGTAAAGCCCAGCATATTTCTTATTTCGTTATAGCATTTTACCTCCGAAAGATAGTTTTCAGCGATGAATTTAGCTCTTAAGGGATCTCCGGGGAGAAGTACCTTGGATGCAATCTCGCCCTTCTGTGCGCCGATATGAGGTGTAGGTGTTGACATAATATTATTCCTTTCAGGTGTTTTTCTTTTATTAAAGCGGTGTAAAAAGGTTACAGCGTTGTAACTTAAATGCATCTTTTACACTCTTATAACATAAATTATACATCAAACGGGGCGAATTGTCCAGTCAATTTTATAAAGTGAAGGCTGTAATTTGTTCATTGCTACGAAAATAGCTTCAAAACACGCATAAATTCACTTTCCCTATTGACCAAAGGCTTTTTTCGGAGTATAATATATAGGAAATCTGAAAACGATTTCAACAAGATATATAAAGAGATGAGAAAAACTCATCCGACGCATTCCCCGAGAAAGAAAGGAAAACAAAATGAAGAAAGTATTAGCATTAGCAGCAGCTTTAGCTATGATCATGGCTATGGCTACAGCCTGCGGCAACAACGAGACAAGCAGCTCTCAGCCCACAGTAGGCAGTTCAACAGAAATCTCCGAAACTTCATCCAAGTAAAAAAATTGCAGTCGTTCTTCCCCATAGGAACGACTGCATTTTTTATATACAGGATAATTCAATGGCATAAGCAAGTATCGCCAGCATAAGAAGTATCGTTGCAAGCCCTGCCGCAATAACTAAGACTGCGGTCAATTTTTCTCCCTTCAGAATATCATCACCTGCTTTCTTCAGAAGTATTCCTGTTATAAGCGCTGATATTCCTTTAATTCTTAAAAATTGTTTAAAAAAAGATTAAGTGACTGAATTTATATTGACATAAAGCCTTCAAGGATGTATAATTGCATATAGCCTGATATATAATTTCGTGAAAGGAGCAGATGCAATGAATACCGGATCAGTTGCTGTCAGTATAATCGTACCGATATATAACGTAGAGCAGTACGTTGACCGCTGTCTTGAATCGCTTACAAACCAGACCTGCTCCTGCAATTACGAGATTGTTGTAGTAAACGACGGCACAAAGGATAATTCGATGGAAATCGTAAACCGATATGCCGCAGAATTTGATTTTATAAAAATAATCAATCAGGAAAACGCAGGGCTTTCCGCCGCAAGAAATACCGGTATAGCAAATGCCAGCGGCGAATATATAGCCTTTGTGGACAGCGACGATTACGTTTCACCGGATTATATAAAGCTCCTTTACGGCTCAGCCGCAGAACATAACTCGGACGTGGTATGCTGTAATTACCGCAATATCGTAAACGAAAACGGCGGCGGAGTCGGAAATTTTCCAAGGCACAGCTGTGGAGTATACAGCGGTGAAAGGATTCTGAAGGAGGTACTGCAGGATATTACAGTCCGCAGTTACGTATGGAACAAGCTGTACAGACGCAGTATTTTTGAAGGCAACGGTATAAGATTCCCGCTTGGAGTTAATTTCGAGGATCTGGCGGTTATGCCTCAGGTGTTCTATTATGCGGAAAAGGTTTCCTTTATCCCGCAGGCACTTTACAATTACGTACATAGAGAAGGCAGTATCACCGGCAGCATAAGCAAAAAAGATATAAGAAATTATCTTATGGCGTTTTCAACCCTTCGCAGGTTTATGGAGGACAAGGAGATATACGATAAATACAGATTCACCTACAGTGTACTCAGCAAGAAGATCGGAATCACCATTTTCGGTATGCTGATACGTTGCTGGTGGAGAGATCCGAAAACGGCGTACGTGATGAAGAATTATTCCAGATCAAACAGATTCTTAAAAATCTATTCAGGTAAGGAATATCACTGTGTTGCTCCATCGGAGCTGGAAATCAGGATAATATAATAAGAGGCTGTAAGCAAAATTGCACAAGTCCAGTAAAAACGGACAATAGAAAAAAAGAGCCTCCTATGGTATAATAAAACCATAGGAGGAATTTTTATGCCAAGAGAATATCGACATATGGGAGAATATGAAAAAGAAATAATAGAATTAAGGAATAACGG
>JAFTVY010000078.1 GCA_017465545.1 Ruminiclostridium sp. | reverse complement strand
CAACCTTCATACGATGAGTTTCCAAATAGGGCAAAAAACCCAGCGTGATATGCACGCTCTGAAATCAAATAATGTATAATGTGTAGAACAAAAGAAATGAGCGGGGCGTCGGGAACGCCGCTTTTTCGGGGCGTCGGGGACGTCGTTTTGTCGGGGCGTCGGGGACGTCGCCCCCTACAACCTTTCTACGATGAATTTCCAAATGGACAAAAAAATTGAGCGTGATATGCACGCTCTGAAATCAAATAATGTATAATGTGTAGAACAAAAGAAAGGAGACAACTAAAAAACTAAACCATCGTAAAACTTAACTGTCTTACGATGGTTTCATTATACATCATTTTCACCAAATTGTCAATAAAATATATAAAAGTTTTTGACAAATCGAAAAACTTTGTGCAGTTATTCCAATATTTTCGGCCTGCGAATAGTTAAATCTTACAAAGAAATTGAAATAATTGTCAGTTTTCGCACATATCCATAAAGAGCTTTTTTACCTGATCCAACTTTTCGGGATCAGCCTTTCTGGGAGGCTTATAGGTACGTATAAATTCCAGCAGTTCCTTTTCACTGGAGCATACGTTATCGCTGTCATACAGGTCAAGATAGAGATGAACGGAGTTTGAGGAGAAGTAAAGGACGGTTTCTATCCACTGGTCAAGGTCGTTTGCCTGAAGGATGCTTTTTACTATATCTCTCTGACGGCGGAGCTGTCTTAACGGATTCTGCATTTCTGTTTCGGTGGTTTTACCGTCCCTGTATACCTTACGCTGAATCCATTTATCATCCTTATGCTTACCACTTATGTATCCTGAATGATTCTTTACCTCTATAATAAGCAGGTAGGTGGGGCTGATTATAAGCAGGTCGATTTCCGAGCGGTTCTTCTTGTATCTTATGGGAAGGTTTGAAAATACCATATATTCGTTACCGAGCTTCCTGACAGTCTTCATAAGTGATTTTTCACCACGGAAGCCGGAAAGGAGAACGTTATATCGTTTTGCTACGGTAATATTACTGATAGCACCAACGAGTATCACGGCGATAAAAATATATCCGATGATCGGATATTGAAATAAATCGAAGCCGATATAAATCAGCAGAAGGATAACCGGCAAAATACCGAGGATTATCTGAAGCACAAAAAGAAACGTTATTTTTTTGAAGTTTTCACAGCCGTGTTTATGAATATCGGGCATTTCATCACCTCCGGAATATCAAAATCAAATTAATTATACAACAATATTTTGATTAAGTCAACAATTTTAAAACCGTACCCCTTGAAAAATTTTTAAAATAGTGCTATACTTACAAGGATTGAAAAAATTAAAGCTATGAAAGGATAATATAAATTATGAAGCTTGGTATGGTCGGCTTACCTAACGTAGGCAAAAGCACGTTATTCAATGCACTTACAAATGCGGGGGCAGAATCTGCTAACTACCCCTTCTGCACTATCGAACCAAACGTAGGTATAGTATCGGTTCCCGATGAGAGACTTGACGCTCTTGCAAAGATGTACAACCCTGAAAAATTCACACCTGCTACTCTTGAATTTGTGGATATTGCAGGTCTTGTAAAGGGTGCGTCAAAGGGTGAAGGACTTGGTAACAAGTTCTTATCCAACATCCGTGAAGTAGACGCTATCGTTCACGTTGTACGTTGCTTTGAGGATGACAACATTATTCACGTTGACGGAAAGATCGGTGCGGCAAGAGATATTGAAACTATAAATCTTGAGCTGGTATTCTCTGATATTGAAATAGTACAGAGAAGAATCGACAGAGCGAAAAAGCAGATGAAGGGCGACAAGAGTATGGCGGCAGAGGTAGACTTCCTCGAAAGACTGCTGGCACATCTTGAAGAAGGCAAATCTGCAAGAGGCTTTGATTTCAGCGAGAGCGAGGCAGAGCTTATAAAGACTACTCCCCTGCTTTCGAACAAGCCCGTAATATATGCCGCCAATATGTCAGAGGCGGATTTCAAGGGTGACATAGAAGCAAACGAGCAGTATAAGGCAGTATGT
Source organism: Ruminiclostridium sp. (assembly GCA_017465545.1). Taxonomy (GTDB): domain Bacteria; phylum Bacillota; class Clostridia; order Oscillospirales; family Ruminococcaceae; genus Ruminiclostridium_E. Next base: position 6,939 of record JAFTVY010000078.1, on the reverse strand, counting down.
GAGATCGCGAATGCAGAAAACAGCCTGGTGCTTCCCATCTGTGCACAGATAGAAGCGGAGATATCCGATATGGACGCTGAGGACAAGGAAATGTTCTTATCCGATTTAGGTCTTACAGAGTCCGGTCTTAACCGTATAATAAAGCAGGGCTACAGCCTGCTGGGACTTATCTCCTACCTTACCGCAGGCGCTCCTGAGGTAAGAGCATGGACCATCACAAAGGGTACAAAGGCACCTCAAGCGGCAGGTAAGATACACACCGACTTTGAAAAGGGCTTTATCAGAGCCGAGATAGTTTCCTTTGACGATCTTATGGCTTGCGGCAGTATGGCGGCAGCAAAGGAAAAGGGCCTTGTAAGACTCGAGGGCAAGGAATACGTAATGAAGGACGGAGACGTGGTTCTCTTCAGATTCAACGTATAATAAAATAAATTCTTCGGATAGGCTTACAGCTTATCCGAAATTTTTTTAAAAATTTTAACATAAAAATTGACAAATTTATTTTTTTATGTTATAATGTTTTTAGCAGTTTAGACAAATTGCATAAATCAACAACGAGGAAGATAGATATGATTCACGTAAATGAAAGTAAATGTATAGGCTGTAACGCTTGTATCAGAGCTTGTCCTGTTCCCTTCGCGAACAAATATGACGGAAATATTGTAATAGTCAATAACGATCAGTGTATCCAGTGTGGTGAATGTATCAAAAACTGCGAACATGGTGCAAGATATTACGATGATCCTCTTGAGGAGATGCTGAGACTTGCAAAGTCCAAGAAGGTATCCCTTATTGTAGCTCCCGCTATCAAGACTGCTATGGACGGCAAGTGGCGTCACGTACTGAAATGGCTCAAGGATCAGGGCATCAACGAGATTTATGACGCATCCTTCGGTGCAGACATCTGTACGTATCTTCATATTGAATACGTAAAGAAAAATCCCGGTGCAAAGATAATTTCCCAGCCCTGCGCCGCTATAGTAAACTATGCCGAAAAGCATAAGCCTGAGCTTTTATCCAGATTTTCACCTGTTCATTCACCTCTTATGTGTACGGCAATCTACGCTAAGAAGTATCTTGGCAACAACGATATTATCTACGGTCTTACACCTTGTCTTGCCAAGGCTGATGAGTTCAGAAACACAGGTATAGTAAAGGGTAACGTTACCTTCAAGTGTCTTGACGAATATATAAAGAAGAACAATATCTCACTGCCTACAGGCTACAGCGAATTTGAATTCTCTGCTATGCGTGGTTTTGACGGCGGCTTCTACCCCATCCCCGGCGGTCTCAAATCATGTCTTTCCGTATATTGTCCTGACCTTGACGTTGCTACGTCAGAGGGTGTACATAAGGTTTACGGAGATCTTGACTTATATCTGAAGACTGACAAGTCAAAGCTTCCTGCGGTATATGACGTTCTTTCCTGCGAGTTTGGTTGTAACTCAGGTGCCGGCGCTACCGGAAACTTTGACATGTTCAACTCCTATAATATAATGGTAAACGTAAAGGATTGGTCCAAGAAGCGCAAGGCGGCTGACCGCTTCCACAAGAAGGCGTTCAAGAGTCTTGATTTAAACGACTTTATCCGCAAGTACCAGAACAGAATGAATTACACACTTCCCACAGAGGCTGAGCTTGACGCTATATTTGCAAGTATGGGCAAATATACGGATCAGGAAAAGCATATCGACTGTCATGCCTGCGGTTACAAGAGCTGCTACGATATGGCTACAACCATTCATGCAGGACTCAACATACCTGAAAACTGTATAGCTTGTGAAAAGAAGAAGATCGCTCAGATGGCAAAGGATATCCAGACACAGCATGATGAGTTACAGAGTGCGGTAATGAGCATCAATACTTCTCTTGAGACTCTTGCAAACAAGGTACATCCTATTGCACAGCATACAGTTGAAAACGCTTCTATGAATGAAGGCATCAAAAATGATATGAACCTGCTGATCGGCGATATCAGCAACGTAATCAAGGGTACAAACGACATTGCCGATTACGTTGACGCAATCGGTGAAGGTATCGACGCATACAACAAGATATTAAGAAGAATCGCAGATATTTCCGAGCAGACAAACATTCTTGCTATCAATGCTTCTATCGAGGCGGCAAGAGCAGGTGAAGCCGGCAAGGGATTTGCGGTAGTTGCCGACGAGGTAAGAAATCTTGCAGTAAAATCCGCCGATACTCTTAACGAAGCGAAGAAGCACACGGATACAATGCTTGCAAGCATCGAAAAGATCAAGGGCGATTCCGACGCTATCGTAGAACAGGTAAGCCGCACCAAGGAAAACGTTGCTAATACCAACAAGGCGGTTGACGAAATGAACCAGAGTTCAACGGTTATCAGTGAAAGCACTGAAGAGATTACAGCGGTAATCGATCATCTTAACACACTTGTTGAACAGCTTGTATCAAATACCTAAAGCATAACCAGTACCGCATACAAGGTAAAAAACCGTGTATGCGGTATTTTTCCGGATAAAATAAGAAATTTTCAAAAAAAGCGTCAAAAAAAGAAAAATATGCTTGACAACCACCTTTCATTCTGATATAATAATATAGCCGCATGCGATAGGGTAACTATAAGTAAACGCAGGTTTCACCTTAAAGCAGCGAGGAATTTAAGACAAAGACCGAATGGTCGCAACTAAAGAAAGGTTGGTAAAACAAATGTACGCAATTATCGAAACAGGCGGCAAGCAGTACCAGGTAAGAGAAGGCGACGAGATCTTCATCGAAAAGCTGGATGCTGAAGGCGAAATCACTTTTGACAAGGTTATCATGGTAGGTAAGGATGACGGTATCGTTGTTGGTGCTCCCTACGTTGATGGTGCTACAGTCAAGGCAACACTCTTAAAGAACGGCAAGGCTAAGAAGATCACAGTCTTCACATACAAGCCCAAGAAGAGCGTTAAGAGAACAATGGGTCACAGACAGCCCTACAGCAAGGTAAAGATCGAAGCTATCAACGCTTAAGTCTTTATGATCAAGGCAGATTTCAGAAGATGCAAAAATGACATAATCGGGTTTACTGTAAAGGGACATGCAGGATATGCGGATAATGGACAGGATATAATCTGTGCAGGCGTATCAAGTGCAATAATGCTGACGGTAAACACGATAACAGACTTCATAAAGGCTGACGCTGATATAGACATCAATCACGAGAATACGGGTTATGCCTACTTCGAGCTTAAAAGACCTTATAAAAAGGAAGCATCTGTAATGTTAGAAGCTTTTTCAGCGCATCTTAAACTACTTGAAGAGGATTACGGACACATAATGGTGCGCATATCCGACACACATGAATAATACAGTGATTATCACAATCAGAAAGGAATATAATTATGATTAAAATCAGCTTACAGCACTTTGCTCATAAAAAAGGTATGGGTTCAACAAAGAACGGCCGTGACAGTGAGTCCAAGAGACTTGGCGTTAAGCGTGCTGACGGTCAGTATGTTTTAGCAGGCAACATTCTTGTTCGCCAGAGAGGTACACACATCCACCCCGGTAACAACGTAGGTCGTGGCTCTGATGATACATTATTCGCATTAACAAGCGGTAAGGTTAAGTTTGAGCGTCTTGGTAAGGACCGCAAGCAGGTTAGCGTATACGCTGACTAATTTATAAAAAACAAGGCGGGTATATACTCGCCTTTTTTGTTGTATGACGGGAAAAATTCTGCATACGATAAAATAAGCACTGCTGTATAGGAAAGGATGATACAAATGTTTGTAGATATCGTTAAAATTTATATCAAAGCCGGCAACGGTGGCAACGGTGCTGTTTCATTCCACAGAGAAAAGTATGTCAATGCAGGTGGCCCCGACGGCGGCGACGGTGGTAAGGGTTCGGATATTATTTTCGTAGCTGACGATCACCTCTCTACCCTGATTGACTTCCGCTATAAGAAAAAGTATATTGCTCCGAACGGTGAAAACGGAAGAGCGGGCAGATGTACCGGTAAAAGTGCAGAGCCTACAATAATCCGTGTACCGAGGGGTACTCTTGTAAAGGACTCCAATACGGGAAGAATTTTAGCGGATATTTCCGATGATGAACCCGTAGTTGTTGCAAAGGGCGGTAAAGGTGGCAAGGGTAATATGAATTTCGCCACAGCCACAAGACAGATCCCCCGCTTTGCAAAGCCCGGCTACCCCGGTGAAGAGTTCGACGTTACTCTTGAATTAAAGCTCCTTGCAGACGTAGGACTGGTTGGCTTCCCCAACGTCGGAAAATCCACCTTTATAAGCGTAGTAAGTGCCGCAAAGCCTAAGATTGCAAACTACCACTTTACCACTATCACTCCCGTTTTAGGTGTGGTGTCCGTTGGTGAAAAGTCCTTTGTAATGGCGGACATTCCCGGTCTTATCGAGGGAGCAAGCGAAGGTGTGGGACTTGGTCACTCCTTCTTACGCCACGTAGAAAGATGCCGTCTTATCGTTCACGTTGTAGACGTTTCAGGCATTGAAGGCAGAGATCCCAAGGAAGATTTTGAAAAGATAAATTATGAGCTCAGGAACTTCTCAGAGGAAATCGCCCAGCGTCCTCAGATAGTAGTTATGAACAAGACTGATTTAGCAACTGAAGAGCAGATAGAGGAATTCAGAGCATATATTGAAGAGCTTGGACTTCCCTGCTTTTCTTGTAGTGCGGCTACCACCAAGGGTACAAACGAGGTAGTTGAATATATTGCGGGCGAGCTTGACAAGTTACCTCCTCCGATTCGTTTTGAGGCACAGCCTCTCACAAGAGAAGAGCTTGACGAACAGGAGCTTCGCAAAAAGACCTTTACAATTTCAAAGGAAGATGGTATATTTATAGTAGACGCTCCCTTTATCGTTCCTATCTTACAGATGGTCAATATGGAGGACTACGAAAGTCTGCAGTATTTCCAGAGAGTTCTGCGATTCAGCGGAATCATTGACAAACTGGAGGAAATGGGCGTTGAAGAGGACGATATAGTATCAATCTATGACTTTGAATTCAGGTACGTAAGATGATGGATAACAAAAGACTTACAAAAGCCGAAGCAAGAGCGCTGGGTGGTCTTACACTTGCCTTTTTCGGTGACAGCGTATATGAGGTGCTGGTCAGGGAAAGAATTGTAAGGGGTGGAACGTTACCCGTTGACGCCCTTCACAAGAAGGCTGTGAAGATGGTAAATGCAGGCTTTCAGTCAAAGGCTTTTGACGTTATAGAGCCAATGCTGAGCGAGGATGAGCTTGAGATATTCAAGCGTGGCAGAAATGCTACCGGAAACAACGTTCCCCGCTCCAGCAACCCCAAGGACTACAGAAGAGCGACAGGCTTCGAGGCTTTATTCGGATACCTTTATCTGATAGGTGAAAACGACAGAATAAACGAGCTTTTTGAAGCAATAACAAATATGCCGCAGGAATAACAAGCTACATACAAAAAGGAGCTTTTTATGAAAAACAAAATATTGCGGACTATAACTGACATTTTTGTAATAATAGCGGCAGGCGTGATATTTGCCTGCGGACTGGAAAGCTTTGTATCACCGAATAACATTGCCCCCGGTGGTGTATCGGGTATTTCGGTTGCGCTGTCCTATATCACGGGTATAAACGAAGGTATATTCTATCTGTGCTTCAACATTCCGCTTCTTATATTAGGATTTATTTTTCTTGGTAAGAAGCTTATCGGCAAGACGCTTATTTCGGTAGTTACCGTTACGCTGGCGGTGGATTTCATATTTGCAAATCTGCCTCATTACGAAGGCGACAGAATGCTGGCGGCTATTTACGGTGGACTGCTTATGGGTACGGGACTGGGACTCACCTATTCAAGAGAGGCGACCTCAGGCGGCTCGGATATAGTAAACAAGCTGATAAACAAGAAGCTCCCTTCGGCAAGTCTCGGAGTTATTACCTTTATCACAGACTGCATTGTAATAGGTGCATCCATGCTGGTATTCAGAGAGCTTGAAGCAGGTCTTTATGCGGTTATCGCAATATTCATTTCTTCAAAGGTTATGGATGTTATCATCTATGGCGGTATGGAAGGAAAAATGCTGCTTGTTTTCTCGGACAAACACGAGGAGATTGCAAAGAAATTTATTGAGAATGGCAGAGGCGTTACCTATCTTGACGCAGAAGGTGGCTTCAGCGGTAAAGAGACAAAGGTCATATGCTGTGCTGTAAGAAAGAACGAATATGCAAAGTTCAGGCGTTTTGTAAAGGAAATAGACAGCTCATCATTTATGATTATAGCAAGTGCCAAAGAGGTGCTTGGTAATGGATTTATAGATTTAAACAAGCAATAATTAAAAGGAGAAATAATCATGTCAGGACATTCAAAATGGAGTACCATTAAGAGAAAAAAGGGTGAAAAGGACGGCGCAAGAGCAAAGATATTCACCAAGATAAGCCGTGAAATCATCGTTGCTATCAAGGAAGGCGGCCCCGACCCCGATAACAACTCAAAGCTTGCTACACTTATTCAGAAGGCAAAGTCCAACAACATCCCCAACGACAACATTGACAGACTTATCAAGAAGGCTGCAGGCGAAGGCGAAAAGAACGACTACGAAAACTGTGTATATGAAGGCTACGGTCCTAACGGTGTAGCGGTTATCGTTGACTGCCTTACAGATAACAGAAACAGAACTGCAGGCGAAATCCGTCACTATTTTGATAAGTTCGGCGGCAATATGGGTACCAGCGGTTGCGTATCATTCATGTTCTCCCTTCAGGGTATTATCGTACTCGATAACGAAGACGGCGACATTGACGAAGACAAGGCAATGGAAGATATTCTCGAAGCAGGCGGCGACGACTTCAGCTTTGAAGATGGCTGTGTAGAAATCACAACCGATCCCAAGACTGTAGGCGAGGTAGCAAAGGCTCTTACAGATATGGGCTACAAGGTAGTATCCGCAGAAGCTGAACAGGT
>JAFTVY010000077.1 GCA_017465545.1 Ruminiclostridium sp. | reverse complement strand
TCCCCTGCAATTTCCGCTGTCTTTTCCCAGTACTGAGGCTCACTTGTGTACTGGTCGCAGGCTACTACCGCCCACTTGGTCATTTCTGCCTCGGAAAGCTTCGGAAGCAGTATATTTGCTTTTGTAAATGCTGTCATAATTATTCCCTTTCTTATCTTATTACTGTGGCTTTGCGCCGTTTTGCATCGCTTCGTGACAGGCTTCGGCATCCCATTTCCGGGGTTCTGCCATTTATCCTATCCTTTTTAAACAACTATTTATATTTTACCATACTTCATCGTAGATTACAAGAAAAAAATAACTCCACAGTCAAAAAATGTGACTGTGGAGCAAGTATTGATTTAATTACCACCAATAACGCAGGTAGCCCTGATCGTAAAGCTCAGGAAGTCTGTTGAGATAATATCTGGGGTTCAGTCGGTTGCCGTAGCTGTCTCGTACTTCAAAGTGACAATGAGCGCCATAGGCTCTTCCCGATTCGCCGAGAGCCGCAATACACTGTCCCTGAACTACCGACTGACCTACGCTTACAAAGATTTCACTATTGTGCGCATAATAGGTCTGATAGCCGTCGGGATGGTCAATGATAACAAGGTATCCGAAGCCGCCGTTGTGCCAGCCTGCATAGGATACGACACCACTTGCACCAGCATAGATGTCGGTACCGTAATAGCCTACTATATCAACGCCGCAATGTCCGTAGTAGCCGCCGTCCCACCAGCCCCATTCTGAAAGCTCACCGCCTGCAACAGGCCAGATGTACTTGGTGTTTATATTGACCTCTTCGTCAGAATAGTGGGATGACTGGGGAGGTAAAGTACCCTGAGAGATGACCTCTGTAACGGGATCCTTTGTTCTTATGGTTGTGATAATGTCACGCTTTACCTCTTCACCGTTTACGTAATAAACCTTGGCTGTAACCTGATTTATTCCGTATTCACCTGCCACAAGTGTGGTATTTACTCCCTGATAATGCTGATCGTCTGTAGTATATTCGGTATCGTAGGGTACTTCTACGTCGTAGACCTCCGTTCTTGAAATAGAAACGGAAAGGAAGGGTACCTCCTGATTCTTAAGAATCTTCTGTCCCGCACGAAGCACAAAATCCTCATCCATAATACCGGGGTTGAGCGCTTCAAGCTCCTCCATTGAAATACCGAGCTTTTCACATATGAGATAGTGTGAATCTCCTTCTTCAACCGTATAATAAGCCGCCTCAACCTTCTTTGAGGTGATAGTCGCTATAATATCCTCAGCCTTTACTATACTGTCAGAAAGATATAGTCCCGGAACGTAGGATATTTCCTTTTCAAAGTTTACCTCTTCGTCAGGTGACGAATCAGTGCGGTACTGTTCAAGAAGCTCCTGCGTCTTTGCTTCTACGGGAGCCTTATCCACAAGCGCACCGTAGAATTTTGTGCCTATATACATACCGTAGGCATATTCTATAGGCTGATCGGATAACTCAAGCATCTTGTTTACAAGCTGATATTTTGTGATGTAGCTCTGATCTCCCAGCATTTCAAGAGTATAGCTGGGCTCCATTACTACAGTCTTTTCCGCACTCATATAGGTGATACGGCTCTGCATCATCTGTTCAGCGTCGGTAAACACCTGCTCGTTTTCGATATAACCAACGAATTTTCCGTTGACAGAAAGCTTTATAGCGTAGGTGGTGTTAGTAGCATAGCCTACTACGCTTACAACGAAAACAAGTGCTATAAGCGGTACTGCATAATTGAAAAGCGTAACGATAAGACCTCTTTTTCCGAAAAGCGAGTCCTTGACTATAAGCAGATACAGCTTTATTGCCGTTCTGGTGTCTCCGTCCTCCTTTGCCTTGGCTATCTTTCTTCTTGTACGGGTGAGCGCACGCCAGCTTTTTACAAAGGGAGAGGTTACAGCAGATACTATCGCCTTGCCTATTCTTATCATAGTATCACGGAATACCTTTGTATGTACCCAGATAAATTTCAGCACAGATATAAGAAGCATAAGAGGGAGCTTCAGGCAGGTCAGTATAACGTTGCACTGATATTCTCCGAAATTGCTTATTCCTGCAAAAAGAGGGTTTTCCTTTTCCTCAGCCTTTACAGGTATCTGTATCTCTTCCTCGGTTTTTTCCGCACCTTCCGTAGATACCGAAACCGTGACAGCGGAGCTTTCCGTTTTCTTTTTATCGCTGTCATCAGGCAGGATGATTTCTTCTATTTCATCCTCATAATAAAATGGTATTTTTGTTTCACTCATAAATTATAAAATCCTTTTTCATGTGCTTTGGCACATTTCATTGATTCTTTCTCTTTTTCTCTCTGATATACTTTGAGCAAAGGACTTTTGTCAAGCCCTTTGCCCGCTCTTTTCCGTCATGAATATATATTCTTGTATTTTGTCAGCTTCATATTAGGTTATGCGCAATCAAAGGCTTTTCCCTGATACGCTTTATTAATTATACCAAAAAGGTTACAAAATCGCAACAATTTGTAACCGTTTTGTTACCGTTTTGTAACCTTTTTGTTAAATATCAATATAATGTATCTGATTCTGCTAACGCTGTATTGTGCATTTTCACAACAATATATTGGCGTTAATTGGAGTTTTCTCCATAAAAGCTCTCTATTCTTTGTGAGATATAGCTGTACTCAGGATAGGATTTTTCTATTCTCCTGATACAGCTTGCTATAAATCTGTCATACTGCTCTTTATCGTCCCTCATAGCCTGCTTTGCTCCCCAGAGGTGGGTATAGCTGTTCTGCGGCAGAAATAATTCATCCTTATCAAGCAGGGTTTTATATTCTATACCGCATTTTTTACAAAGCATAGGGAGTAGTCTCTGCTCTGCAAATACCATATAGGTAAGATAATCGCCACCCTTTTTCGCCCTTTTCATAAAGGTTATAGCCTGAGCTGTATAATACTGCTTGAAATCCTCGTCAGGCATATATAAAAAGGCTGTATTGAGTGCAGGCAGGGAATAATCCAGCCCGTCGGGAAAGGTGTAATTATCCATATCGAAGGTATTTATATCGGGATAGACCGAAGGATTCAGATACTCCTCGTGCGCCGCAATCAGCTTATTATCAAACTGCAGTTTATCCCACACTATAAAATCCGTATCTATCATAACACAGGGTGCAGGGTATTTCTGCAGTGCTATAAGCTTGCCCCCTGCCCAGAACATAACAGGATCGATCTCCTCGCTGTCCATTTCAAGAGAGCTGTCAATATCATCCCATATGTCGGTTATGCCGATATTTCTGAAAAGCTGTTCGCCCTTTTTATCGGTTATCATTATTATACTGCCGTTTTTCTCTCTCCAGCTCAGCGCAGACAGAACCGTGCAGTAGATTTCGGTTTTATCAATTGTAAGCTCCCTGCCCTTATTCTTTGCAAAAAAGGGAGCAGAGCTGAAAATATGAAACGCTCTCATACAAGATGTATTCCGTAGCCGAACTTATTGAGCGGTTCTGACGTGAAATAGCTGAGCAGAGCCTTTTCTCTTATTCTCAGCGTATTTACAAAATCGTCATAGCTGAAGCTTCCGTTTTTGGCAGTCAGAAAACCTGAAAAGCTACCGTAACTGAAGCTTCCGTAAGTAAAACTACCGTAAGCAAAGCTACCAAGCTTAAAGCTTGTAAGATTGAAGCTTGTTAATTTGAAGGAGCCCTTTCCGAATTCGTATCCGGAGTGGAATCTGAAGGAGCCGTAGGAACCTGCCACAGCGCTGTAAGAACCGTTAAAGGAGGATAAGCCTGAGGAAGGCATATTACCTTCTGCACAGCTACCCGCTCCGATAAAGGGCGGCTGTACGGTTTTTCTGTGATAGCTTACTACAGGCGCTTCCTTTTTGCCGCAGAATATTTCCTGCAGCATATTATCAGGGTTTGCACCCTTTGGTATTCTTCTTACAAGCTCCGCTTCGTAAGAACCGCCGTGTGCCTCCAGCCAGTCCGCAAGTCTTCCGCCGTAGAAGTATCCACGGACGTCCGATATATTGAAATTTTCCTTAATTGCATTTACGTCTGAAATCTTTTTGCCGTTTATCCACAGACAGCAATTTTTCATTGGGTATCATCCTTCCATAATTCTGTATTTGTCTTTGCCGACAGAATTACTTTTTTATAGTCTTTTTCACCATATCTATAAGTATGGGAGCAAGATTAAGCTTAGGCTGTTCGAGTACAGCCTCGTAAAGCATCTCTATGATTCGTGCCGCCTGCTTATCGTTTGTCGCAAGACGGCGGTTTATAAGGTCTGCCTTATTGATGGCAAGCTGTGATATTCTACAGCATTCGCCTGATTTCACTATATCGTCAAGTATCTGGATTGAACGTCTGTAGGAGGCAACCTTGCCCTCGTGTACTACAGGCTTTGCCATATCGTCCGCAATACGGAGCTTGATTATCATTTTCAGCTCCTCCGCCTCCATATCATTCATCAGGCGTTTTAAATGTATGCGGTCCTCTTTTATCTCTGTATCGTGAAATTCTAAAAGAAAATCTACAGTCTCAAGTAGCTTTTTATCCGACGTGATACTGTTTAAAAATCTTCCCGCAATTATCCTTGCAAGCTCAGCGTGTCCGTAATAATGCTCTGTTCCCGTAGCATCATTGCTGTAGCAATCGGGATTTCCGGCATTATGGAATAGTGCGGTATAGCGTGAAGCCGGCTGTGGCGGAGAAAACTCCACCGCTCTGCATATATGCTCCCACAAATCGACTCCGAAGCTTTCTTTAGGCAGAAATTCATAAGCCGCTCTTAAATCGGGACAAATATCGCACAGCACCGTCGGAAACTGCCTCATGACCTGACTTATATTTCTTGTAAGAAGCAGTCTTGTAAGCTTTGTATAAAGCACTTCCTTTTCTATAGTCAGCAAAAGCGGAGCGTTTTCCTTTATCGCCTTTGCCGTAACCTCGTCAATTACGTAGTTTCCGTCACCGAGGAATATAAGAGCGTTCAGTATATTTTCGGGATTTGTTTTAAGGCTTGACTGCGGCTCTAACTTTAACGTAAGCTCGTTTTCGTCAAGATCGTTTTCCTTCCAAAGCTTTATAGGATATTCTCCTATAGCCTTGAGGGTAATAGTCTCGCCGTCAATACACTCCATTCCGTCAAAGGGATCCTTAAAGCCCTTTCTCGGATGATAGGCTATGGCGTTAGCGGAAAAATCCCTGCCGACAAGATCAAACAGATAATTGTCGGTATATACGGCTTCGCCGTTTACAACGCCCTTTCTGTAGGAGGAGACCTGTACCACCATACCGGGTACCGATACCATCATACTGCTCATTTTTCTGTCCCGTGACACGATTCGCATATCACGGAAGATATACAGCATCTCTTCAAAGCCTGCATTGGTTATTATATCGTAGTCCATAGGACTACGGCCTGCAAGAAGCTCGCTGACACAGGGACCTACCACGTAGGCTCTGCACTTTTCACGTTCGATCGTTTTCAGCATATCCGTTATCTGCTGTGGAATATTAAGCTTTTGCTTTGCCAAACGATCACCTCATTTTTCAGTCTGCTTCTTCGCTGTCCTTGTTCCGGGCATCCTTAAAGCCCCAGCCGTTTACGCCGCTTTTTCTGAGCGCTGTGAATATGCGGAGCTTAAAGCCTCTGTCCTTGTGCTCCATATCATTAAGGAACTGCTTTGTCGTCTCCCTTGTGGTATTCTTATCCGCAGGACATACGGATTTTACCACCTCGAGATTATTTCTGTTGCAGGCAGATATAATCTGGGATTCGGGAGCAAAAACAAGCGGTCTTATCATTGTTATCTGCTTTCGTGAAAGGTAGGTCTTCGGTGCAAAGCATCCGACTCTGCCCTCCTTGAACAGATTCATTATAAAGGTTTCTATAACGTCGTCCTTGTGATGACCTAAAGCTATCTTGTTGCATCCTGCCTCAATAGCCGCATCATGCAACGCCCCTCTGCGAAGCTTTGCACAAAGGGAGCAGGGGTTAGGCTCCTTTCGTATATCAAATACTATCTCGCCTATATTGGTGTGTACTAACTTAAAGGGTACGTCCAGCTTTTCACAAAGCCTTGCCACCTCTTCATAGTTATTCTGCTGACCGTTAAAGCCCGGATCAAGCGTTATAGCCACAAGCTCATAGGAAAATTCAGCAAAGCGTCTCATTCCTGCCAGTCCCGCAAGAAGTGCAAGACTGTCCTTTCCACCCGAAACTCCGACAGCTATTCTGTCGCCGTTTTCGATAAGGTCGAACTCCTGACACGCCTTTCTGATATAACCCATTATCTTCTGCATAGAGTCATTTCCGTTTCTTCAGTTTAAACATATTTTCGTGCTTTTTAATGGGAATATTCAACTTTCTCTGTATTATCATAACCGTGGCGTCACAGATTATGAAAAGCACGATACAGATAATAGCGCCGATATACGCCCAGTCAAACTGCATTATCATACCGGTGAGCAGAAAGCCTGCTCCCAGTACGATTATGAAGTATCTCAGTTTATCGAATATTTTAAGTGCAAATTCCATTTTTTAACCTTTATGGGCAGGTTATCAATCCTCGCCCAGCTTGAGTGCCTTGTTGATATTGATTTTGCGGATAAGCGCACCGAGTATTGCAAAGCCGCCTATCAGCATAAGCGCAATAATTACGTACATCTTTATGTAGTCCGCCTGCATTGCCGCTACTCTGAAGGGAGGTATCTGATCGTCAACCGCATACATGAACTGGAACAGCGGAACGAACAGATCGCTTACCACACCGCCGATGATGAATGCACAGGCTATGGAAACACCTGATACGAGTATCTGCTCATAGCCGAGTATTCCGATGATTTCCTTAAAGGAAATACCCATAGCTCTGAGAATACCGAACTGAAGCGTTCTGCTTCGTATCGACAGTATCCAGTAGATAAGGAAGCCTATGATAGTCATAAGCATAATGATTACAAAGCTTAACGTGAGAGCGCCGTTCATACCCTGCAGAGAAGGATCTGTCTTTTCTGCAATAAGCATCTGGGAGCTGTCCTTTACCTGCTCGATGGGAAGTCTTGCCTTTTCTATACTCTCGTAGAGTGCCTCGCTGGTTGCACCCTCCTTCATCTTGAGCCATATCTGATAAGGCTCGGGAATGGTTCTTGAACGCACGAAGCTATAGTTCATAACCGCAAAGTCGCAGGTGTTGGGGTTCATACCGGGCCAGTAGTCAACGATTGCCATGACTGTGGTGTCAAGGTTGTCGTTTCCTGCCCATTTGAAGGTGATTACGTCACCCTGCTTTACGCCGGTCTTTTCAGCAAGTCCGCTGGAGATGATAACGCCGGTACGGTTTTCTACCAGAGCGTTGGTGTAATTCCACCAATGTACGGGCAGAAGATCGTTTCTGAACCAGGCTGTCTGAGCAAACTTGTCAGGCTCGATAGCCATAAGCGTCATAGCCTGATTCTTCTTGCCGATTACCATCTTTACCTTGTCGTTTACGAGTACCTTGGTGGCTATTTCTACGCCCTCAAGCTTCTCATAACGTTCAAAGTCAGTCTCTACGTATTCACTGCTTCCGCCCTCTTCAGAGGAGGTCATTGAGAACTCGGTTATAGTAACGTCTGCACCGTTTTCATAATAGATTCTGTCGCTGATGTTATTGTTTATAGCTCTTGCAGTATTGGCTGAGAACAGACCGAAGGAGAAGGTTATAACAAGGAACAGCATAAGGAAGCGTTCCTTACCACCCTGCGAACGGCATACAGTTGTGATAGCCATATACTGGGACGGAGACCAGAAGGGTCTGCCGATATAGTAGATAAGTCTTAATAAGTAGGGGTATATTCTTATGAATAACAGACCGAAGCCTAAGATCATAAGAGTTGAGAAGATGAATAACAGCGGATCGATTTCGCCCGTTGCCACAAAGGTACCCTCTGCAATGGAGTTTGTAAGTCCTAAGGTGTGGAAATAGTGGAATACAAAGGCTACTGCAAGAAGTATAACGTCGATGAAGAGCTTTTCCCACATTGACATCTTTACAACCTTCGTCTTGCTTGCCTTGTACTGTACAATGGTAAGCTTTGACGCAGGGATTATAGGTATCATTGTCGTAAGGAAGAATACCAGCACCGCAAGAAGTGCGTATATGATACTTACGGAGGTTATCTTTGCCGCAATACCGGTACGGTTTACGAACTCTAAAAAGCCGTTGCTGACTCCGAGGAACTGGCAGAGTGCAAGTCCGATGAAGGGAGCAAATACAAGGGTTACAAGTCCGATGATTCCCGACTGTGCCGCATAAAGTCCGAATACCTGCTTGGAGCTTGCGCCACGGCTCTTGAATACGGCAATCTCGTTTCTCTCACGGTCAACGTTGAGCTGGGATACCATGAAGAGATAGAAAGCAAGCATTACAAGTGCAGGAATCTGTAATATCCACAGAATTCTTGTCAGCTTGTCTGCTCTTTCGGTATATCTTAAAACAATGGTTGATACGTCAAAGGTGTTTGTATAGCCGTTTTTAGCATAGAAAGCGGCGTCGCCCTCTATAACTGCAGTAACGTCACCTATTCTGTTCATATCAAGAGACTGATAGTCAAGCGCATAGTTTCTGTGGACTTCGCTTGCGCTGAACTTACCTGAAGGGATAAGATCGGTCTTTACGGTTTCAAAATCTATGAATATCGCATTGAGATAGCTTTCCATAGTTTCTGCCCAGTAGCTGTCGTTGTCGGTCAGCTGTTCGTATACACCCGTGATGCATACGTAGTAGGGCTCTATCGAAGTATCAAGGGATATAATCTTATATTCAGTACCTATATTGATGCCGAGAATCTTCAGAGCCTCTTCAGAAGCAACACCCTGATATACGCCGTTCTTTACGGGCTGTGAGGGCATCTCGCCTCTTACTATCTTTATATGCTTATCGTAATCGGTCATACCCACAAGCTTTACACGGGAGGTAAGGTCCTTACCATCCTTCTGACCTGTGGCAATATAGCTGTAGTTATCCATAAGAGTAGTCTTGCTGACAATCGTGGACATACCGATCGCGCCTACACGCTGATCCGCCTTGTTCTGAATATCGTCGATAATCTTCAGCTGTGATTCGTTGTCAACAGCAAGCTGTAAGGTGCTTGTTACAGTATAAAGTCCGGGGAACTTACCTGTATCAAGCTGGAACTGCTCCATATCCTTTACCAGCATACGCTGGAGTGAAGCGTCCATATATATCGGGATAGTACTCATCATACCTGCCGCCATAAGGAAGCCTAAGAACAGACACAGTACCATCCATTTGGTATTACGCATTTTGCGCCAGAGTAAAGTAAACATCTACAAAATCCTTTCGTCAGAAATAGTAAATCAGATCTTATTTTACGACTACCTCGTCACCCTCGGAAAGTCCCGAAAGGATCTGTACCTCTGTTGCGTTGGTGATGCCTGTTTCAACATCCACCTCTATCTTCTCACCGTCCTTGAACACCTGAACGTATTCTCTGCCAGCCAGCGTCTTTATAAGGTATTTAGGAATAACGATTGCATCCTCTGCCTGCTCCTTGATGTAGGTGATGTCAGCTACCGTGCCTACCTTTGTAAAGCTGGGGAGCGTACCCTTGAATTCAGCATATACGCTGGTTATATCCTCGTCGCCCTCTTCCTTTGCTTCTATGGGAGTCTTTACAATAGTACCGTCATAATCCTCATCGCCTATGGTTATAGTAACGTCCTGTCCCTTCTTGAACTTTCTTTCCTCGTTTACGTTTGCCTTAACGTAAATAACCTCAGGATCGATAATCGTTACTACAGTAGCATAAGCCTTTACCTTTGTACCGGGCTTTAATCTGTCGGCAAAGCTTACAAGACCGTCGCAGGGTGCATAAAGCTTTGAATTCTCATACTGATTCTGGTACTTGGCAAGAGTGTTCTTTTCAATCTCAAGCTGTAAACGGCTGTTTTCGCTGCCGTTTGCATTGTATGTATTCTGTGCCTGCTGTACCTTCAGCTCCTGCTCACGAAGAGAATACTCTAAGTCTCCCGTGTTGTACTCTGCCAGAAGGTCGCCCGCCTTTACGGTATCGCCCGCCTTTACGTGAACGGTCATAATTTCGCCGTCAGCCTTGAAGCTGCAGTTTTCCT
Organism: Ruminiclostridium sp.; assembly: GCA_017465545.1. Lineage (GTDB taxonomy): Bacteria > Bacillota > Clostridia > Oscillospirales > Ruminococcaceae > Ruminiclostridium_E. The sequence continues at coordinate 22,429 of JAFTVY010000077.1, read as the reverse complement.
GCTTCTGTGATACACAGTAGCCTGTAGCCGCTGCCTTGTTGATGATTGTTTTCTTTACCGCCTTGTAGGTTGAATAGGTTACGTCCTCTACTTTGAGTACAGGGGGGTCAAGAAGCTTTTCCTCCTCAGGGAAGAAGTAACAGCCTGAAAGACCTATAACCATTGATAATGCCGCTACAGACGACACGATACGGGATGCTAAACGATTCATTTGCTTTTTTCCTTTCGTTTGGTTGATTGTTTTTTCTTATATTTACTGCGCTTTTCAATTTTTTCTGAATTTCCTTTTATTATTCTTGTATCAGAACATAAAAATACACATTATAATTTTACCACTTTTTCAATCATTTTTCTACACTTTTTGAAATTTAAACGAATTAAACAAATTTTTAAATCAAATTTTGTGCAATCTAACACAGATATACTTCCTAAAATGGCAATAGCGTACTTGAAATATCATACCTTTTTATAGTATAATAAATTATATATAAGCTTTTTTACAACAAAAAAGCCATACGGATGTCAATAAAGTCCTGATATATAGCACTTTTTTACGGAAGGAAGAAATATATGGAATCAATTTGCAACGTTTACGACAACAGAGAATTATCCTGGCTCAAGTTCAACGAAAGAGTTCTTGAAGAAGCCCAGGACGAGACCGTCCCCCTTTTTGAGAGACTGCGCTTTGTATCTATCTTCAGCAGTAACCTTGACGAATTCTTTATGGTAAGAGTAGGTTCGCTGTACGATCAGATGCTGGTAACTCCCGACAAGGCGGAAAACAAGACCAATATGACTCCTGCAGAACAGCTTGACAAGATAGCCTACAGGGTAAGTCATATGCTGTCCTTCAAGGACAGCGCCTTTACCGCAATAATGAACAGCCTCAGCGACGTTGCGCAAAGAGTAATGCCCTCGGATCTTCAGGGTGATGACAGACTTTTTATGAGCCTTTACTTCGAGCGTGAGGTCATGCCTATGCTGTCCCCGGGTATAATAGACAAGAATCACCCCTTTCCCTTCTTAAAGAACAAGGTGACGTATATCGGCGCCCTGCTCCGCAAGAAAAGCGAGGATGTGAAGAAAAAGCAGATGATCGGTATAGTAACGGCAGAATTCGGTGCAAATATGCCAAGGCTTTTATTCCTGCCGGGTGAAAAGCTGAGATTTATTCTTGTAGAGGACATAATACTGCACTATATCGAGGACGTATTCCCTAATTACTACGTAGAAAGCAGATGCGTTTTCAGAATAACGAGAAATGCCGATATCGACGCCAACGAAGGCCTTTACGATCAGGATATGGATTTCCGTGCGGTTATGGAGGAGCTTTGTAGGAAAAGAAAAAAGCTGACTCCCGTAAGAGCGGAATTCAGCTATGACGCTTCCTACGAGCTGGTTAAAAAGATACTTGGCTATTTAGAGCTTGATGAAAAGTATTCCTTCAGGCAGAGCTGTCCTCTTGATATGGATTTTCTGTCCGAGCTTGAAAACAAGGTAAAGGCACGTAAGGAGCTTTTCTACGAGCCGGTAACACCCCAGCAGTCTCCTATGATAAATCCCTACGAATCTATGTTTACCCAGCTTTCCAGAAAGGATATCCTGCTGTCCTACCCTTATAATAAATTCAAGGGATATATGCAGTTACTCAGCGAAGCGGCAGACGATCCTTACGTTACCTCCATCAAAATCACCCTTTACCGTGTGGCAAGGGACAGTGAGATAGTAAGCGCCCTGATAAGAGCCGCAGAAAACGGCAAGCAGGTACTTGCTCTCGTGGAGCTGAGAGCCAGATTCGACGAAGAAAACAACATCGGCTGGAGTAAGAAGATGGAAGAGGCAGGAGTCAAGATAATCTACGGTCTTGAGGCACTCAAGGTACATTCAAAGCTGATGCTGATAACAAGAAAGACAGGCAACACTCTGAAGTATTACACCCAGATAGGAACGGGCAACTACAACGAGCGTACCTCAAAGCTCTATACCGACTTCACCCTTATGACCTCCGACAGAAGCATAGGTGCAGATGCAAGCGTTGTATTCAACGCCCTGTCTCTTGGTACGACTGTAGAAAGCACCAACTGTCTTTTAGTAGCGCCCAGATGCCTCAAATCCCATATCGTTGAGATGATAGACAACGAAATAATCTACGGGGAGAACGGCTATATAGGTCTCAAGCTCAATTCCCTCACCGACAAGGATATTATAGATAAGCTGATAGAAGCAAGCTGCAGAGGTGTAAAGGTAGAGCTGCTGATACGTGGCATATGCTGTCTTATTGCAGGAGTAGAAGGTGTGACCGAGAATATAACCGTTCACTCCATCGTCGGCAGATTTTTAGAGCACAGCCGTATCTATATATTCGGAAAGGACGAGCGAAGAAGGGTATTCATCTCCTCTGCCGACTTTATGACAAGAAACACCGAGCGCAGAGTCGAGGTAGCCGTACCGCTTAAGGACAGAACCATTGCCGATACTGTCACGGGTATTTTCGACGATATGTATAAGGACAACGTAAAAACCAGAATTCAGGATAACGACGGCATTTACAGAAAGGTAAAAAGAGCTCCCGACGAAGAGCTCTTTGAGGTGCATAAGGTATTCTACGAGCGTGCCTATAAGGATGGCGAGCAGGCACAGAAGCTTTATAAGGCACCGAAAAAATCCTTCTTTGAAAAGCTGAAGGAAAAATTCGCAAAGTAACCGAAAGGAAAAACAGATGAAATTTCTTATAATCGACGGTAACAGCATACTTAACCGTGCCTTTTACGGCATACGTGTACTGTCAAACAGCAAGGGCGTTCCTACAAACGCCCTGACCGGCTTTACAAACACCCTGCTTATGCTGAAAAAGGATATAGCACCCGACAGAATCGCCGTCTCCTTTGACCTGAAGGCACCCACCTTCCGTCATAAGAGATACGACGGCTACAAGGCAAACCGCAAGGGTATGCCCGAAGAGCTTGCAGTACAGCTGCCTTATATCAAGAAGATAATAGAATATATGGGTATTACTATTATAGAAAGAGAAGGCTACGAGGCGGATGATATCATCGGCACCATCTCCGATATATGCAGAAGAAATAACGTGGATTGCTTTATCTCCACGGGCGACAGAGACTCCTTTCAGCTTGTAAACGAAAGAGTAACCGTAAGACTTGCCAAGACAAAGGGCGACGTGCTTTATACTCCCGAAGTCATTATGGAGGAATACGGCGTTACACCAAAACAGATGATAGAAGTCAAGGCACTTATGGGAGATGCCAGCGATAATATTCCCGGTGTTATGGGAATAGGCGAAAAGACCGCCCTGACGCTTATAAAGGATTTCGGCACGATTGACGGGGTCTATGAAAATATAGAATCCGACAGAATAAAAAAAGCGGCAAGAGAAAAGCTGAAAAACGGCAAGGATATGTGTTATTTAAGCCGTGAGCTTGCAGAAATCTGCCTTACTGCCCCTGTTGACGATAATCTTGACAGCTATACCGAAAAGCCTGTAGACAGCGAAAATTTAGCAGAGCTTTTGTCCGAGCTTGAAATGTATTCGCTTATGAAGAAGCTGGGACTTCAGCCCACAAAGCCTCCCGCAAATTCGAAGGAAGCAAAGACCATCCCCACACCCGATATGCCCGAAGGTGATATGGTGTTCATTGACGGTGGCAGACTCTACTGCGGAAAGGCGGGCGAAATAAGAGAAATATCCGCCGCAGAGCTGGACGGCTTTATTTCAAGCGACAGCCCCAAGCTCACCTTTGATTTAAAGAATATCCTTACCGCTATAGGAAGAGACAGTATAAAAGGCGTAATATTTGATACCACCCTTGCGCAGTATCTTGTCTCTCCTGACGAAAACGACTACAGCTTAGAAAAGCTGTGCCTTAAATACGGTGTTCCTGCAGGACAGACTCCCGAAGAAAAATCCATCACAATAGCGGCGCTGAATATGGCGATATACGAAGAGCTGAGTTCTCTCGGTGGAAAAACGGTGCTTACCGATATCGAGATTCCTCTTTCCGAGGTGCTTGTAGCCATGGAAAGAGAGGGCGTAGAAATCGACTGCGAGGGTATAAAGAAATTCGGTGACGAGCTTAGTGATAAGATAGAGGTCATCGAACAGCAGATATACGAGCTTGCAGGAGAAAAATTCAATATAGGCTCACCAAAACAGCTGGGGCATATCCTTTTCGAAAAGCTGTATCTGCCCGTCGGCAAGAAGACAAAGACCAAGACAGGCTATTCCACCAATGCGGACGTACTTGAGGAGCTTATGGACAAGCATCCTATAGTGCCTCTCGTTTCAGAATACCGCTCCCTGACAAAGCTTCTCAGCACCTACGTTACGGGACTTTTAAAGGTAGTACGTGAGGATGGAAGAGTGCATTCCACCTTCAAGCAGACCGAAACCAGAACCGGCAGAATCTCCTCTGCCGATCCTAATATTCAGAATATCCCCGTAAGAACTGAGCTTGGCAAAAATATGAGACGCTTCTTCAGAGCGAAGGAAGGCTATACCCTTGTAGATGCCGACTATTCACAGATCGAGCTTCGTGTTTTAGCTCATCTGTCGGATGATGAAATTATGAAGAACGCCTTTATGAGAGAAGAAGACATCCATACTATTACCGCATCCCAGGTGTTCAATCAGCCTGAAGCCTGGATAACTCCTGAGCTTCGTAGCAAGGCGAAGGCGGTAAATTTCGGCATAGTATACGGTATAGGCGCTTTCTCACTTTCGAAGGATATAGGCGTTTCCGTAAAGGAAGCCGACGCTTATATAAAGGCATATCTTACAAAATACAGCGGCGTTGCCGCCTTTATGGAAAAGACTGTTGAATCAGCAAAGGAAACCGGCTACGTATCCACCCTTTTCGGCAGAAACAGATTCATAAAGGAGCTTTTATCAAGCAATAAGATTCTGCAGGCGCTGGGCAAGAGAATTGCAATGAACACCCCTATTCAGGGTACGGCGGCGGATATTATCAAAATTGCTATGGTGAAGGTGTATAACAGATTAAAGGAAAGCGGACTTGACGCAAAGCTTATTTTGCAGGTACACGATGAGCTTATCGTCGAGGTAAGAGAGGATCAGGCAAAGCAGGTTGCCGCTTTACTGAAGGAAGAAATGGAAAACGCAGTAAAGCTCTCAATCCCTCTTACTGCAGACGTGAATATGGGTAAAACCTGGTATGATACTCACTGATAAGAACTGCGACAGAAGCCTTATAATACAAAGCGTAGCAAAAGTGGAAGCCGCCTGCTTTTCCGATCCCTGGACACCCCGTGCGCTGGACGACCTGCTCTGTGCAAGCGGCTCGGTGTTTGTCTGCTCCGCTGATAACGACGGCAATATAACAGGCTACGTCTGTGGTCAGATTGCCGCTGACGAATGTGAGCTTTACAGAATAGCCGTATCGGACAAGTACCGAGGCAAGGGCTATGCAAAGGAGCTTATGGAGTATTTTATAGAGGAATGCAGACGTAATAACGTCCGTGGCATCTTTTTAGAGGTAAGAAGCTCCAACGTCCCCGCAAGAACGCTTTACGAAAAATACGGCTTTCAGAATATTGCCACAAGGAAAAACTATTACCGCAACCCTACCGAGGATGCGATAATCTACAAATACGAAGCTTAATATAACTATCATCAAGGAGAAAAAAATGGCAAATCCCTTTTTACCCGGCTGGGAATATATCCCCGACGGCGAGCCGAGAGTGTTCGGTGACAGAGTATATATCTACGGCTCCCACGACAATGCAGGTGCTGACAGCTTCTGCGACTACAAGCTGAAGGTATGGTCCGCACCCGTTAACGATCTCAACAGCTGGACCTGTCACGGAGATATCTTCCATACAAGACCTGACCGTGACCACCCCTCCGATACCGACTGGACAGATTATCCCTTATACGCTCCTGACGTTGTGGAAAAGGACGGAAAATATTATCTTTACTGCTACATCCTCTGGAACAAGGGCTGTGTAGCAGTTGCAGATAAGCCCGAAGGTCCTTTCAAGCTCTTATCACAGTACAAGTACGATCTGCCCGATAACTGTGTCGAGGATGGCGTATTCGTAGATCCGGGCGTACTGGTTGACGATGACGGAAGAGTATATATCTACTGCGGTTTTGAAAAATCCTATATGGCAGAGCTTAAAAGCAATATGTACGAGGTTATATCGGAAAGCTACGTTCCGGATATCATTCCTGCCGACAAGGAAAGTGAAAAAGGCTTTTTCGAGGCTTGCTCAATGCGTAAGGTAGGAGATACCTACTATCTCATATATTCTCCCAACAAGGGCAACAGACTGGAATATATGACCTCCGATTCTCCGTCAGGACCTTTTACCTACAGAGGAACGATCGTAGATAACGGCATTGACTATCCTGCAGGCAACAATCACGGCTCTATCTGTAATATCAACGGGCAATGGTACATATTCTACCATCGTATGACAAACGCCACCATCACTTCAAGAAGGGCTTGTGTAGAGAAGATAGAGATTCTCCCCGACGGCACGATTCCCCAGGTTGAGATGACCTCCCTCGGATTTGAAGAATCCCTTAACCCCTACAGAATTACAAGCTCCGATATAGCCTGCGTTCTTAAGGGCGGTTGCTTTGTAACCGAGCTTAACTGCTTTACAAGAGTGATAACCGCAATAAAGCCGGGCGCTGTAATCGGCTACAAGTATTTTGACTTCGGAGATGATTTCAGCTCTCAGACTATGGAATTTGCTGTAAAGGTAAACGGTACGGGCTGTTCCTCTACAATTACTATTCTGATTGACGGCGAGGACGGAACGGAAATAGGAAAATGCACCGTCGGTGCGGCAAGCGGCACCTATACCGCTATAGTGAAGAACGTGACAGGCAGACATTCGGTATTCTTTAAAATCGACCACAACTACGAAGGCTGGTTTGTGGACTGGTACAAGGACAGATACCTTTTCGAGCTGGAACGTTTCGTATTTATGAAGTAAACAGAATATACAAAAAAGAGGCACTCTCGCAAGAGAATGCCTCTTTACTTACTTATTTATTTCTTCTGTCCGAAGCCTGCGAAAAATTCGTAGTCATCCGAATAGTAAGTATTGCCGCTATCGCCGTAGATTGCCAGAATATCCTCAGGCAGCTCTATTTCAAAAACTCCGCTTCCGCCCTTTTTAAGATTTATTCTCTTAAAGCCGCAAAGCCAGGGGTTAACGGGAGCATTCTTATCCTTACTGCTAACGTAAAGCTGTATAACCTCATCGCTGTCACATTCACCTATATTCGTAGCCTTTACTTTCGCTACTCTTCCCTTTTCCGTCTTTTCAACAGAAATAAGCTCAGACGTAAACTCGGAATAGGTAAGACCGAAGCTGAAGGGATAAAGCACGTTGCTGTCGTCCTCAAGATATTTATAGGTGCGGTTTTTCATACTGTAGTCGGTAAATTCAGGGAGAGAATCGGTATCCTTGTAGAAGGTTACAGGGAGCTTTCCCGAAGGTGAAACGTCACCAAACAGAATGTCTGCAAGTGCAGTACCGCCGTGAGGACCTGAATACCAGGCACAGATAAGAGCGTTCTCTCTGTCGTCGCCCGTTACTACAGAGCTACCTGCAGAGATTACTACAACCGTAGGCTTTCCCGTATCCAGAACAGCCTTTATAATTCTGCGCTGACTTTCGGGGAGCAGAAGCGTAGTCTTATCACCTGACGCATATTCGTTGCCCTGGTCGCCCTCTTCGCCTTCAATATGCTCGTCAAGTCCCACACAAAGCACTACCGCATCACTATATTCAGCGGTTATAACAGCTTCGGAGATTCTGTCATCAGGCATTGCCAGTCCCTCGCATCTGTCCTTTATAATATGACAGCCCTCGCTGTAAAGCACTCTTATATCCTCGCCACACTTGTTCTTTATTCCCTGCAGGAAGGTGGTGTAGCCTGACGCCGTGCCGTAGTAGTTACCCTTTAAAGAATCGATATTATCCGCACTGCTACCGATAACCGCAAGAGTCTTTATCTTGTCCTTGTTAAAGGGCAGTATGCCGTCGTTTTTCAGCAGTACCATTGACTTTTCTGCAATCCTTCTTGAAAGCCCGTTATGTTCCTTACAGTCTATTACAGTATAGGGAATATCGTCAAGCTCCGTTTTATCAAACATACCAAGCGCTATTCTTATTTCAAAGAGCTTTGTAACGCTTCTGTCAATATCCTCTATAGTCACAAGTCCCTCGTTATATGCCTGAAGCACGTAGGCGTAGGAACAGCCACAGTTTACGTCACAGCCTGTTTTAAGGGCAAGAGCAGCGGATTCTACAAAGTTTGAGGTTACCTTGTGGTGCAGATGGAAGTCCTGAATTGCCCAGCAGTCAGAAACAAAATATCCGTCGTAGCCCCACTCGTTTCTCAGTATATCCATAAGCTTCTTGCTTGCGCAGGAGGGCTCGCCCATAACTCTGTTATATGCGCCCATAACACCCGAAACGTCGCTTTCAACCAGCTTTTTAAAGGCGTAGAGATAGGTCTCACGAAGCTCCTTTTCGGTGCAGGTAGCGTCAAATTCGTGTCTTAAATTTTCAGGTCCGCTGTGTACTGCAAAATGCTTTGCACAAGCAGAGGCGGTCATATATTCACCCTCACCCTGCAGTCCCTTTACGTAAGCGCTACCCATAACGGAGGTAAGATAGGGATCTTCACCGTAGGTCTCGTGTCCTCTTCCCCATCTGGGATCACGGAAAATATTGATATTGGGCGACCAGATGGTAAGTCCCTTATAGATATCCCTGTCACCCTTTTTACTGCTTGCGTTATACTTTGCTCTTGCTTCCTTTGCAACTACCTTTGCCATAAGCCTTGTAAGCTCCTCGTCAAAGGTTGCCGCTACGGCTATAGCCTGCGGAAACATTGTCGCCGTACCCGCTCTTGCCAGTCCGTGAAGTCCCTCGTTCCACCAGTTATAGGCAGGAATGCCCAGTCTTTCTATTGATGGCGAATCATAGCGGAGCTGACTGCATTTTTCTTCTACAGTCATTTCCGATACCAGTTTTCTTGCCCTGTCCTTTACTTTTTCATTTATCACGGTCAAAACTCCCCTCGGAATAATTTCTGATTATAGCATATCACAAAACCGCAGGTAAATCAAGCAAAAAAACACGATGATTATAAAAAACGCAGATAATTGACACAACGGATATTTCTGTGATAAAATTTTACTGTAAACAAGCGCAGAAACAAAACCTTAACATTCAGGTGATATTATATAAAAAAATATCGGAGGTAGAAGGATGTTTAAAATTCTTGTAGTAGAGGATGACCGTGAAATGAACAGAACGGTCTGTGCCTTTTTAGGTCAGCACGGCTATGAACCAGTTGGCTGTCTTTCAGCTGACGAAGCCTATGACCGTATGTACGAAAACGTATTCGATATTATTATTTCGGATATTATGATGCCGGGTACAGACGGCTTTGAATTTGCAAAGACCGTGCGCACATTCAATGCCGAAATACCGATTCTGTTTATGACCGCCCGTGACGATTTCGCTTCAAAACAGCGGGGTTATCGGGTAGGAATCGACGACTATATGGTAAAGCCCATCGACCTTGACGAGCTTTTCCTTCGTATAGGCGCACTTTTGCGACGGGCGAAGATTGCCTCCAGCCACAAGCTTGAAATAGGGCGGTTTATGATGGATGCAGACGAGCATACCGCATACCTTGGCGAGGAGGAGATTTCTCTCACAAGTCGGGAATTTTCCATTCTGTACAAGCTTTTATCCTACCCTAAAAAGACCTTTACCCGTACCCAGCTTATGGATGAATTCTGGGACGCTGATACCGAAACCGCTCCCCGTGCCGTTGACGTATATATGACAAAGCTACGCAGTAAGCTTTCAGGCTGTACTGATTTTGAAATCGTCACCGTTCACGGCCTTGGCTATAAGGTGGTGCTCAGATGAAAAAGGCGGATATAAAGAAAATACTTTTCATGATAAATAACTGGTGCGTGTTCTTTCTTCTTGCGGCGTTTGTGGTAAGCTGTTGTACAATGCTTTTTGTAACGATATTATCCACCACGCTGAATCTTACCCTCACAGAAGAAAATCTCTCCACCGCCGCAAAGCTCACCTTCGCAAACGTAATTCTGATAAGCCTTATGTTCACGGTAATTGACACCATCCGCAGAAAGGTGATGGTTGACCGTCCCACAAAGCGTATTACCGATGCAGGAAAAAAGCTGACCGACGGAGATTTTTCCGTACGGATTGAAAAAATCGGAGACGGCTACGCCTATGAGAGCTTCAACAATATAATAGACTGCTTCAATAAGATGGCAACCGAGCTTGCAGGAGTAGAAACCCTTCGCACCGACTTTATTGCAAACGTCTCCCACGAGCTGAAAACGCCGCTTGCCGTCATGCAAAACTACGGCACAATGCTCCAGTCCCCCGATTTACCCGAAGAAAAGCGTATCGAATATGCAAAGGGCATAACCGAAAATTCCCGCAGACTTGCAAACCTTATTTCAAATATTCTGAAGCTGAATAAGCTTGAAAATCAGCAGATTTTCCCGACAAACGAGGTATTTGATTTAAGCGAACAGCTATGTCAGTCGCTTTTGCAGTTTGAAGAGATATGGGAAGAAAAGAATATAGAGATAGAAACTGAGATAGAGGACGGCGTTCTGATAAGCTCAGATACAGAGCTTCTGTCCCTTGTGTGGAACAATCTGCTTTCCAACGCTTTTAAATTCACCGAAAAGGGTGGTAAAGTAAGCCTATCGCTTACCGCAGACAGCGATTCTGCCGTAATAGAAGTAAGTGACACGGGATGCGGAATCTCCCCCGAAACGGGAAAACACATCTTCGAAAAATTCTATCAGGGCGACACCTCCCACGCCACCCATGGCAACGGATTAGGACTCGCTCTTGTAAAACGTGTAATCAGCATTATCAGGGGTGAAATCGCAGTTAAAAGCGAACCGGGAAAAGGTAGCACCTTTACCGTAAGACTGAAAAGGGGTGACCTCATTGGAATGGAAAAAGCTGATTAAATTACTGTTTCCGCCAATATGGGTGATAGCGGTGCTTGTCCCTTTGTGTACGGCGGCACTTGTATATATATTCGTTAACGGATATGAGGAACATCCTCTCGCCTATTTGTGCTACCTGCTATCCTTCTACACACTGACAGCCGTTGTAATGAGATGCATAAACGTAATACCCCACAGATACCGCACAGCAAAAGAAAAGCTCTATTCAAACCCCGTCGGTAGCCGCTTTATGACGGATATGAAATTCCGTACCCACATAATCCTTTACGGCTCGCTGGCAGTCAATCTGCTGTACGCTACAGTAAACGTTATTTCAGGCGTTATCTATAATACGGCATGGTTTTTCGTCTTAGCCGTTTACTACACTATTTTAGCGGTTATGCGCTTTCTTTTAGTGCAGTTTGTAAACCGTATCGGGATAGGCAAAAACAGATTCAAGGAGCTTCGCCGTTCAAGGCTGTGCGGATATATATTGCTTACCGTAAATCTGGTTCTTTCAGCGGCGGTGCTTATGATTCTGTATCAGGGCAAGGGCTACAGCTACAACGGAATACTGATCTACGTGATGGCGGCTTATACCTTCTGGATAACGGGTATAGCAATAAAGAACCTCATAACCTTCCGCAGGATAGGAAGTCCCGTTATGTCAATGGCGAAGATAATCAGTATGGCGGCGGCTCTTGTATCGATGCTGTCGCTGGAAACCGCAATGTTTTCCGCCTTCGGTCAGGATATGGCAGAGGAAGAAAAAAGGCTGTTTATAATGCTTACGGGTGCAGGAGTAAGCATTGTTATCGTTACAATGGCGGTTTGCAGTATCGTAAAGAATTCATCGGAAATAAAAAAGATAATGGAGAACAAATATGAATAAGGATTCCTTCAACTACACCTACAGCGCAAAACAGCAGGAAGAGATAAAGAAGATACGTGAAAAATACCTTCCCCGTGAAACGGATAAGATGGAAGAGCTTCGCCGTCTGGATAAAAGCGTTACAAAAAAAGGTACAACCGTGTCTGTTATAACAGGCGTCATAGGTGCGCTTATCCTCGGCATAGGAATGTCCTGCTGTCTTGTATGGACTGAGCTTTTTATACCGGGAATTATCATAGGACTAATCGGCATTGCGGCTGTATCTCTCGCATATCCTCTTTACAATCTCGTGACAAAAAAGGAACGGGAAAGAATAGCACCTGCAATCATACAGCTTACAGACGAGCTTATGAAATAATTAAACGAAACAAAGGGACTGTAAAAACTTCGTTTTTACAGCCCCTTAATTTTTTATAACAAATTGGGGTTTATCGGTTGGTTAATGGATTTGTTTTATGTACAAAAGCGGGGCGTCGAGGACGTCGCCCCCTACGGACGTGGTTTATAATATTGTTATAACATTGCCATAAATACCGATGAAAACGGGATTTGTAATGCCTTGCCCACAAAAATTTATAGGGGAAATGTAGGGGGCGGCCTCCCGGACGCCCCGCATAAATTACCACATTTTTTGATGGTGCAACCCGTCAAATTTCAATTTGAATTACAACCAACGTGTGAAACCGCCGTCAACGAATCTCTGCAAATCGCATTCTTTAAAAAGGCGGAATTGGGAGCGGCGGCACGCCGTCAAATTTCAATTTGACAACCATTTATAAACCATCAATTGCCTCAAAGTAAGTGGCTATTGCCTATGGCAATAACTGCGACAGAATTGCAGAAAAAATCCGTTATCTTCTTTCCCATATTACTTTTCTCCTCCCATAATCTTCTCGCTGAGCTCAAAGATACGGTCGGCATATTTCTTCTTGCGGGAAGAAAGAATCTTCTTGTAAATCGGATAGTTCACGATTGCCATAAGCATTCCCACAACACCGATTGCAATTCCTACGGGCATTGTATTTGTAATACCCAGCTGTGCGCCGATATCGGTCATAACAAGGCTCATACCAGCGCCCATAACAATTGCTCCGATACTGCCGAAAACGTAACCGAAGACGTTTGCAGGGCGCTTGACCTCGGCGTCAAGCTCACGAAGCATATCGAGATTCTTCTCGCTTTCATCCTTTTCCACGTACTGTGTGCGGATCTTCTGTACCATAAATTCTGTGTCGTTTCTGTTCATAATAAAGCCTCCTGTGTGTTTAATTTTTGTTTTGCTTCTGACTATGGCTTTATTATACACAAGCGGTGTTTACAACTTGTTTTTGAAACGTTTAAGTTTTGTTAAAGTGAATATTTTTTGATAGTGACTTATTTGATGACCTTGAGCAGGAGATAAAATAACAGAAAACCGCTGAAACACTTTTGTAGAAGGGATTCAGCGGTATTTTGTTATAAAATTTTACAGCTATATTTCTTCTCCGATCGCCCACGTGTAAAATATAGCTCCCAGTCCGTTTTCACAGGCTTCGTCGTAACACTCCAGAGAATCAGGCTTATCAACATACTTACTTCTTTGTGCTACGGATATTTCTTCAGCATTTACAAATTTCCAGTTCACATTGTCAATGTAGTTTTTAGCTTTCTTTAATGCCTCGTTTTTTGTAGTAGCTTTTACCCATAAGTTTATGAAAGCACCGCCGAATTCCTTTGATTCGGGATTGCTCTGCTTCGGGACAGCTTCAACCATTAAGTAAAATATGCTCATTTTAAGTTCTCCTTTGCGGTTTTGCAGGAGGCAATTAACAGTCTGCGAATGTTTCCACACAGTTTTTCGGTGTACTGATATGTATGAATATCGATTCTTTTCGTTTCGTACATTAATTTGAGCCAGTAACTTGTTTCGTTAGACTCTTTCAAAGCAATTTCCATTTTCGCTATAAAGTCTTTTTTGCTTTGAGCATATTGCGCTTCGTGAATATTCGCTCCAACAGATGTGCCTGCTCTCGCAAGCTGGTTAATCATATATGAGCTTTTGGGTACACTTATATTATCGATAAGGTTGACGATTGCGACAGCGAATTCAAATGATAAGTCAAGCAATTTGTTTTCTGACACATGAACACCTTCTTTAGCTAGTATTATATTATAACCGCAAGGTTATGATATAATCGTCCGATACGCAGGGAGCAAATCTACGATTTGCGTATCTGCGGGGATATTTTAAATAAAAATATAATAAATGCTCGCATTTATTATATCATAAAATGATGTGATTTTCAATGATATATTGCTGATGCGATATGATATACGTCTACGCCGTATGATATATTTTCACTTCGTGAAAATGTGATATGATATCCGTTCCTTTATATGCCGTAGGCATATATCATTGCTCGAAGAGCAATATCATATCGAAGATATATCACCCGTTCCGCAGGGAACGGATATCATTGTAAAAGCCTCTTTTGTCAGATAGACAAAAGAGGCTTTTACATGGCGCGCCTGATGCGATTCGAACGCACGGCACACAGCGTCGGAGGCTGTTGCTCTATCCAGCTGAGCTACAGGCGCATATTAAAATATATTCAAAGCGGATAGATTTTACTATCCGCTTTATCATTATATCATATTTTTCCGATTATTTCAAGCTTACTTTAAAAGTGCTTCGCAAGCCGCAAGCTTTACTGCTACGCAGAATACTTCCATAGCCATTGCAAGCTCGTCGGTTGTGGGATAGGTGGGAGCGATTCTGATATTCTTATCCTCAGGATCAATACCATAAGGATATGTTGCACCTGCACCTGTAAGAACTACGCCTGCATTCTTGCAAAGTTCAACCGTTCTCTTTGCAGTACCGGGAAGACCGTTGAAGGAAATAAAGTAACCACCGTTAGGCTTATGCCACTTGCCGAAATCAAGGGGAGCTATTTCCTTATCAAGTGCATCAAGTACAATGTCAAACTTAGGAGCAATTATCTCTCTGTGCTTTAACATATGCGCCTTGATACCCTCAAAGCTACCGAAGAATCTTGCGTGTCTTAACTGATTCAGCTTATCGAAGCCGATAGTCTGATATGTCATCTGGCTCTTGATGAATTCGATATTTGCCGCACTTGCACCGATTACTGCAAGACCGCCGCCGGGGAAGGAAATCTTTGACGTGGAGGTAAACATAAACACCATATTTTCCTTGCCTGTCTTCTTTGCTTCATCTAAAAGATTTAAAAGTGTATCGGGTGTATCTGTAAGGTGATGTACACAGTAAGCATTATCCCAGAAGATTCTGAAATCCTTTGCCTTAGGAGAAAGGTTTGCAAATCTCTTTACCACTTCGTCAGAATAAGTGATACCCTCGGGGTTGCTGTACATAGGTACACACCAGATACCCTTGATAAGCTCATCCTCTGCAACCAGCTTTTCTACTATATCCATATCGGGGCCGTCTGCCTTGTAGGGAACGGTAATCATCTCAATGCCCATACTCTGGCAGATTGCAAAGTGTCTGTCATAGCCGGGAGCAGGACAAAGGAACTTAACCTTTTCGTTCTTGCTCCAGGGCTTGTCACTACCGAGAACGCCTAAAAGCATTGCTCTTGCAATGGTATCGTACATAAGCTGAAGGCTGGAGTTACCGCCGATGATTATTTCATCCTCACCTACGCCGAGCATAGGCATACATAAGTCCTTTGCTTCCTTGATACCGTCAAGAATACCATAGTTACGGCAGTCTGTTCCGTTTGCAGAAATGCATTCGCCGTCAAGGCAATGTGTCAGCATATCAAGTGTTAAATCAAGCTGACTGGGAGCGGGCTTGCCTCTTGACATATCAAGCTTTAAACCCTTTGCCTGAAGCTCCTTGTACTGTGCTTCAGCCTGCTGCTTTACCGCTTCAATCTCTTTTCTTTCCATTTTGAAAACCCCACTTACTTATTTTTATTTTACTCTGTGTACTATTATATTACATATACGGGAATTTTGCAAGTAGTTTTTTCGATTCTTGCAAAATTTATGCAAAATGGGCAGAAACTACCCCATCTTCCAGGGTAAATATGACATCTACGATTAAAGATTGTTCATTTATTCCCGATAAATTGAGCGGTGCGCTGTTCTTTACGTCGTAGGTCCACTCAAAGGTAACTACAGAACTGGTCTTTCCGTCAAGGAAAGCGAGATTCATATCAAAGGTAGTTGTCTTGTCGCACTTGATATTTGCCGAAAGTCCATCGTCAGCAATGACGGGGAGAGTTACCAGCATTTCCTTAAGCTCTGTAGGCATAAGGCTACGGGCGGATAATATCTGGCTGTTGCCGTCTGTGTAGACGTTAAGGGTAAGATCGTGACAGAAGAAGCCTACCTGCTGCTGACCGGGGAGAAGCTCGTCTGTGGCCTCGCCCATAACCCTGAAATAATCCGCACCGTTGTACATCATATTAATAAAGAAGGTAGGATTGAATACCGGCGTACCCTTTGCTAATATAGCGTCATAGGCTGTCTGTGCGCCTTCGATACCCTCTTCCATATCGTAAAGTGCAGTATCCACCTCAGCCTTTGCAAGGCCGGCGTAATACTTATTACTTACACTGATGGACTGTCCTTCGTATACTACCGCCTTTTCGCTGCCTGCAAAAACGGGATTTGTCTTTGTAAACTGCATATAGAGTATAAGCCCGATACCGAGTGTTACAAGTATAATAAGTAAAATAAGAACTGCTTTTTTCATTTTCTACTTCCTTTCAGAGAGCTTAAATGCAGTAAAGATTCATATCCCAGGCAGGGATATAGGGATGCTGTCTTAAATAGAATTTATAGTCGCCTCTTATCTGCTTTATTTTAAGAGGTAAGGCGAACATATCTTCCGTTCTGTGATAAAGGGATACGATGAGCTTCGGCTTATATTTTATAATAGTTTCCCTTGAGCCGTCGATGGCTTCGCTCTCGCTACCCTCAACGTCATATTTTATAAGGGTTGCGGGATTTCCGCCAAGAATACTGTCAAGGCTTCTCATTTCAATATCACGGAGCATAGAGGGGTTTATAGGTCTTCCCTTTTCGTAAGGGATAAGAGAGGAATTTCTTCCACCCTTCTGTACAAACTGCTTTACGCAGTCCTCATTCCAGGCACCTGCGTTATAGGTATAGAAATCATAGGGACTTAATTTATAATGATTTCTCTTCATCTTTGCATAATTTCTTGCGTCAGGCTCAACCGCATATATCCTGCTGAATTTATAGCCTGTCACTTCTAAGAACTCCGAAACGGTATCACCGGTATATGCACCTAAATCGGCGTATATCTCATCCTCCGTAAGACTTAAAAGCTCGTAGGCTTCCGCCTTGTCGGTCTGGTTATCAAGCAGGAAGTTGATTCTGCCGGTAAGTCTGTAATTCAGCCAGCCCTCGAAAACCTCTCTTGATTTATCATCCGCCAGCATCTCATAGACTTCGTTTATCTTATCTTCGTTTTCAGCAAAATAATCCTTATCGAAAAGTCCGCCGCCGATAACCGGAACGTCAGGGGCGTAAAGCTCCTGCTTTACCGAGATTTCCTTTATACGCTCCATAACCTCAGGGATAGAAGTACCGAAGGCTACAAGTATAGTAACCGCTCCGAACTCCTTTTCAATATCTGAAAGCTTCTTTACCTCAAAGCCTGCGAAGCTGTGACCACGGACAAACTCGTCGCTTGCCATAAAGCCGGAGGGCTTTATTCCCTTCTGCTCCATAACGTTAAGTATTTTCTGTGCGCCGTCGCCCATTCCGTAGATGATGACAGGCTTTGTTGAAATTTTCAGTCTGTCCCATAAGGGCAGATAAGGTGCAGTGTTCAGCATTACGGACTTCCTTTCGGTTTATTCTACGGTAACTGATTTTGCTAAGTTTCTGGGGTGATCCACGTCGCAGTCCTTCAGTACCGCTGTATAATATGCGATAAGCTGTAAGGGAACTACCGCCACAAGGGGCATAAGCACGTCTCTTGCAACGGGCAGATATACGGGATAATCAACACCACAGCCGCTGATATCCATATCCTCCTTACATACAAGGATAACGGTAGCGCCACGGGATTTTACTTCCTTGACGTTGCTTAAGGTCTTGTCAAGCAGATTATCCTGAGTTGCAACGGCAATGACCGGCATACCCTCGTCGATAAGGGAGATAGTGCCGTGCTTTAATTCGCCTGCGGCGTAGCTTTCGGAATGGATGTAGGAAATTTCCTTCAGCTTAAGGCTACCCTCCATACTGAGCGCATAGTCAAGACCTCTGCCGATATAAAGCAGACTGTCTGCGCTGATGAGCTTGGAGGCTACTCTCTGGTACTGCTCCTGATTGTCAACACAGGTCTGTACCTTTGCGGGAATCTCCAGCATTTCTGCAACTAACTGCTTGCAGGTTGCTTCGTCTATTCTGCTTCTTGCATAGGCTACTCTGAAGGCGAGCAGATACATAAATGCCGCCTGTACCATATACGCCTTTGTGGAGCATACGGAGATTTCAGGGCCTGCAAGGGTATACATTACCATTTTTGCTTCTCTTGCAATTGAGGAGCCTACAACGTTCACTATGGCAAGAGTATCAGCTCCTACGTCGTTTGCAAGCTTGAGTGCCGCCTTGGTATCTGCGGTCTCGCCCGACTGGGAGATTATAACCACTAAATCCTCGGGAGTAAGCAGAGGGCTTCTGTACTTGAATTCCGACGCAATATCAACTATTACGGGAGTACGTGCAAGGGATTCTATAACGTACTTACCGATAATACCTGCGTGCATTGCAGAGCCACATCCGACGATATAGATATGATGATACTTTCTCAGCTTATCGTCTGTAAGACAGCATTCGGTAAAGTCAGGCATACCGTCCTTGATTCTCGGATGAATGGTATTCATAAGAGCGGTGGGCTGTTCTGCAATCTCCTTTAACATAAAGTGAGCGTAGCCGCCCTTTTCTGCGGCAGAAACGTCCCAGTCAGCCACCTGAATTTCCTTCTCGATGGGGTTCTTATGCACGTCATAGAACTTTACTCCGTCCTTTGTGATGTCGGCAATCTCGCCCTGCTCCAAAAGGTAATATTCCTTGGTATGCTCGATTATTGCGGTAACGTCGGAAGCGATGAACATCTCTCCCTCGCCCTTGCCGACGATAAGGGGGCTTTCCTTTCTTACCGCATAGATATGCTCCTTATGTTCTCTGAAAATGATACCAAGAGCATATGCGCCCTCAATATCTGCAATAGTCTTTATAATGGTATCAATAGGATTACCGCTGTAGTTGTAGTCAAGAAGCTTTGCGACAGTCTCGGTATCGGTCTCACTTTCAAAGCCGTAGCCCTTGTCTGTCAGGAATTCCTTCACCTTGCGGTAGTTTTCGATAATGCCGTTATGAACGATACACACTCTGCCGTTTCCGATAGGATGGCTGTTTATATCGCTGGGCTCTCCGTGGGTTGCCCATCTTGTATGACCTATACCTGTGGTAGCGGCATAGGGGCCTTCGCTTTTAAGACGCTCGATAAGTCCCTCCGCAATCTTGCCCTTTGCCTTTATTGTCTTTATTCTTTCGTTGCTGAAAACAGCTATACCCGCAGAGTCATAGCCTCTGTATTCAAGCTTCTGTAAAGCTCCTACAAGAATATCCGTACACTGCTTTTCACCAACGTATCCAACGATTCCGCACATAAGTAAAAATTTCCTTTCTTTTCATTTTGCCGATATGACGGCAATATATTATTTATATATTCGTTTTTTGCCGTATTAATTCAGAATACTTATAATGATTATAACATATTTTTTTATTTATATCAATAGTTCGCCTTAATTTTCTGTTGACATGGTATAATCTTTGTGATAAAATTAAATCAGATTTTTTGACACGTAACGAAAGGAAATTACGCTATGAACAAAGATTATTTTGAATATTACGGACAGTATATGACAGCTCCCTTCATAATCACCATCGTGGGCGCTTCATTACTGCTTTTTGCAATTATCACGCTGGTACTTGCCATATGCCTTTTCGGCAAGAAGAACAGAGGACTCTATGCCGTAAGCAAGACCACGTCCATCATCACACTTGTAGCAAGCATACTGCTTACCGTGGTATATGCCGCTATCATAGGACTGGTAGCTACAAGCCCTGAACTTTTTGTTTATCAGGGCGACGGCATTATCGGAACGATAAGAGACCTCACCTGCGGTATATTCTTAGCACCACACAAATTCGGCATTCAGATAGATACGGAAAATCTTAATACAAGACTGCCCTTCATATTCTACACTCTGACCGTTTTCGTACCTGCGGCTATCGGTTTTATCGCAGTTATTGTTTCAAGCATCGCCCAGAGAAGCTCCAGAAGGGCAAGAAACAGCATATTTGCACAGCTTATGGCTCCTGCAAACAGCACACCTGTTAATATGAATCAGCCCGTGCAGAATCCCGTTCCTGCGCCCGCTCCGATTCCTGCTCCCGTACCCGTAGCCGAACCCGTTCAGACGGTTCAGGATAACTCACCCATAGACGAAGCTCCTATTCAGAAGCTTGTTCCCGAAACAGTAGAAACTCCCGAAGCTACAGCAGAGGTTGTTCCCGAAACAGCGGAAACTCCCGAAGCTACAGCAGAAGCTGTTCCCGAAGTATCCGAAACTCCCGAAGCTACGGCAGAGGCTGTTCCCGAAGTAGCCGAAACTCCCGAAGCTACGGCAGAGGCTGTTCCCGAAGTAGCGGAAACTCCCGAAGCTACGGCAGAGGCTGTTCCCGAAGTAGTGGAAACTCCCGAAGCTACAGCAGAGGCTGTTCCCGAAGTAGTAGAAACTCCCGAAGCTACAGCAGAGGCTGTTCCCGTAGTAGTGGAAACTCCCGAAGCTACAGCAGAGGTTGTTCCCGTAGTGGTGGAAACTCCCGAAGCTACAGCAGAGGCTGTTCCCGTAGTAGTGGAAACTCCTGCAGAGGAAAAACCCATCGACGAAAACAAGATACTGAATCTTGTAGCTACTCCCCCTGCGGAAAATACGGTAACAAACGACAAACCGCTGTTCTGTATGAACTGCGGTACACCCCTCGGCGGTGGTGCATTCTGTATAAACTGCGGAACACCGGCAAAGCCACAAAGCAGAACCTGCAAAGGCTGTAACGCCGTGCTTGCCGACGACTCCCGCTTCTGTATGATTTGCGGAACAAAGGTAGAATAACTGAATACAGCAAAGGGACGTAAAATGCTTACGTCCCTTTTTTATTTGACAAATTCTTCCCCTTTATGTATAATAAAATAAAGCTACGGGAGGTGCGTTATGAAAAAAGCCATCACTTTACTTATAACCTTTATGCTGGCGTGCATAACCATGTCAGTTACCGCCTTTGCGGATACAGGGCCAAAGCCAAGCACGATAGTAAATTTTGAGAATCTGTCTGACGAAGAATGCTACGCTACGCTTTTATCATCACACAGCAGTACAGGACCATATTCTGC
The DNA here is from genome assembly GCA_017465545.1 of Ruminiclostridium sp. GTDB lineage: Bacteria > Bacillota > Clostridia > Oscillospirales > Ruminococcaceae > Ruminiclostridium_E. The sequence goes on along the minus strand of JAFTVY010000077.1, from coordinate 1,053 downwards.
CTGGGAAGGCGAAGAGCCTCCCGAAGGCATCGACGGAGCCTTTGCAGGGTACAAGGACAAGGACGGATATTATTATCTGATGCATTATTTCAAGGTAAGCGAAAAGAAAAGCCTTACCTGGGGCTACTACCCTCCCCCGGATTTCAAGATCCTGCTCTACTATCCCGCACACGATTTATTCCTTGTCAGCGAAAAGTGTAGCGTCTACGCCTTCGATAGCTATTTCAGCATAGATATGACGGGTATATCTCCCGATAATAAAGCCTTATCGGAAATGACGCTTACAGTCTCTGCAGAATACAGCTACCTCCGTGAGTTTATCGGCTTTGCCCTTCGTATCATAATCACCCTTTTTATAGAAATATATTTTGCAACAAAGTTCCTTAACAAGAGAAGATTCTTAATTATCCTGATTACAAATCTTGTAACCCAGCTGGGGCTTAACCTTGCGCTGAATCTCCTTCTGATAAACAAGGATATCCTTACGTATCTTATATGCTATATAGGTCTTGAGCTTGCAATAGGCGTAATAGAAACGGTAGTATATCTTATTGCCTTCAATAGAGGTGAAGCGGAAAAGGTAAGCGTATCGACAATAATATTCTATACCCTTGCGGCAAACTTCCTTTCCTTTATGGCAGGTGTATTTATAGCCTTTATTTACAGACTTGTTTTCGATATGCTCGGAATGGATCTGATCTCCCCGATTATATAAGAAATCCCCACTACGCATTAAGTCAGGCAACGATATAGAAGCATTACAAAGCCACTTTTGATTTTAATGTCAAAAGTGGCTTTACGTTGCTTATGTCATTGATTATTTACTATATACTTGCTATAATTTATATTATGGGAACTTGTTCCCATAAGCTTTGTGTCAGGTTGCCGACGCAAAGCGTCGAATATACATTTCAATGTTCTCTCAGCCGTCGAAATCTTCGATTTCGGGAACGGCGTGAGGTTCTTAATGCGACGAAGGAGCATCAAGGTTCTCTCAGCCGTCGAAATCTCCGATTTCGGGAACGGCGTGAGGTTCTTAATGCGACGAAGGAG
>JAFTVY010000076.1 GCA_017465545.1 Ruminiclostridium sp. | reverse complement strand
GATTGTCCTTATGCTGATATACAGCGGCGTCCGTGTTTCAGAACTGCTTGACCTAAAACGTGAGAATGTTCATATTGACGAGCATTATTTCAATGTAGTGGAGAGCAAAACCGACAACGGCATACGAGCTGTTCCGATTGCAGACAAAACCTATCCGTTTTTCAAAAAATGGTATGATGACGGCTTTGAATATCTGCTCCATACGCCCGAAGGCGAGCATTTCACCTACCGCAATTATTACGACAGCTACTGGACACCTGTAATGGAGCTGATAGACACTGCTCACAAACCGCACGATACCCGTCACACCTGTATATCAATGCTGACAGAAAAAGAGGTTTCCCCTACCATTATCAAGAAAATTGTAGGACATTCGGGAGCGATGACACTGACCGAGAGAGTTTATACTCACATCAATGTGCAGGAGTTGTTGGGAGCAATAAATAAGATATAATATAAAATCCGCTGGCAGAAATATCTGTCGGCGGATTTTGGCATAAAAACAAGGCACCCACCTTACGATGAATGCCTTGAAATTTGTTAGTTGCTTGTTAGTTATGTGTTAGTTGTAAGTTTGATTTTGCTGTATTTCAAGCAATTCCACACTGATACAAACACGATAACAATGCAGTTTGCGAGTTCCCGAAAGGGATAAGGGTTATCTCTTGGAGAACTGAGGAGCGCGACGTGCAGCCTTTAAGCCGTACTTCTTTCTTTCCTTCATTCTGGGGTCACGAGTTAAGAAGCCTGCCTTCTTGAGTACGGGACGGAGTTCGTCGCTGTACTGAAGTAATGCTCTTGAAAGACCGTGGCGGATAGCACCAGCCTGGCCTGTAACACCGCCACCTGCAACTGTGCAGATGATGTCAAACTTCTCTGTTGTGCCTGTGAGAGCGAGAGGCTGACGAGCGATGAGCTTTAATGTGTCGAGACCAAAGTAATCTTCGATGTCACGACCGTTGATTGTGATTGTACCGCTACCAGGATAAACACGTACTCTTGCAACAGAGTGCTTTCTTCTACCTGTGCCGTAGTAATAAGGCTTTGATTCGTACATTGTTATCCCTCCTTAATATTTGTATTCTTCGGGCTTCTGTGCTGCATTCTTGTGTTCTGCACCTCTGTAAAGACGCATTCTTGTTGCAGCCTTACGGCCGAGTGAGTTGTGGGGAAGCATACCTTCGATTGCGAGCTGCATAGCCTTTTCGGGCTTTTCAGCCATTAACTTGCTGTACTGAACTTCCTTGAGTCCACCGATCCAGCCTGTGTGCCATCTGTAGTACTTGTCTTCGAGCTTGTTACCTGTGAGAATAGCCTTCTCGCAGTTGATTACGATTACGTGATCGCCGCAGTCGCAGTGAGGTGCGAATGTGGGCTTGTGCTTGCCTCTGAGAATGTGAGCAGCCTTTGCAGCAACACGGCCTAAGGGCTTGCCTGCTGCGTCTAAAATATACCACTTACGTTCAACAGTTTCAGCTTTGGGCATATAAGTTGACATTTTTTTCTCCTCCTGAATTTTATGTTTTTTTGCAACGTTACATATTATACACGAAGGAATGCCACTTGTCAATAGGTTTTTTATAATTTTTTTAAATATAGCAATATTTCTCTGTATTTCTCTTTGTTTTTCTCTGTTTCTCTCGTTTTCTCGTTTGCTATTTCAAAAAAATTTGCCGAATTCAAATATATCCCGTAATCTCTTGTTTTCTCTTTTATTTTCTCTTATTTGCTCTGTTTTCTGATTTGCTGTTTCATCGTAATTTTTCTTGATTTACAGTGCTTTTTGTGGTACAATTTAAATGAATTGAGGTGTTAGAATGACGTACCATAATATACCGCCCGTTTTCGATGAAAACAGCAGAATACTGATTTTAGGTTCATTCCCGTCGGTAAAATCAAGAGAAGCTCAGTTTTTTTACGCACATCCGCAGAACCGCTTCTGGAAGGTCATATCGGCTGTTTTTGACAGCGAATGTCCACAGACAGTAAAAGAAAAGAAAAAGTTTCTGCTGGAAAATAATATAGCTGTGTGGGACGTTATACGTTCCTGCGAGATAACAGGCTCGTCCGACAGCTCTGTAAAAAATGCCGTGCCTAATGATTTATCGCAGATTCTTGAAGGTAGCAGGGTAACAAGGGTTTTTACAAATGGAAATCTTTCTTATACCTTATATAATAAGCTGTGCCTTGATAAAACCGGGATTGCCGCTGTAAAGCTCCCTTCTACCAGTCCCGCTAATGCCGCCTGGTCACTTGAAAAGCTCATATCCGAATGGAAAAGGCTTATATCAGAGGTCTGAATCCTGCTTGTTATAAAAGGCATCGATGGAAATTCCATCCTCTTTGGCGGATTTTATCAGATGATCAAGCCTTATCATAAGTGCCTTTTCTTCGTAGATAAAGGCTTCTGTTCTTTCAGGATCCGTTTCGTTGTTGAATAGCTGTCTGACCTTTTCGAGACGGCTTTGTATGTACTGCATACGGGTAATATAGTCGTCAAGCTTTTTGCTTTGTAAGTTTTCTTTCTTTTTCTTTTTCAGAAATTCAAGCATAATTAAACCTTCCCTTTAAAATACATTTTTAAAATGTATGAAGAGGGAAGGTCTTTTATTACTCAGTTAAGCTCCAGCATTCTTCTGATACAGCCTGATGCCTTATCAATATATTCCTTGCTCATTTCAATTTCAAGTCCGCCTGTGCCTGTAAGAGCCTTGTAAACGTCCATAAGCGTGGTCTCCTTCATATCGGGACAGATAAGACCTTTATGCATAGGATAGAAGCTTCTGTCAGGGTACTTGTAGGAAAGCAGTTCTGCTATGCTTATCTCTGTTCCTATTATGTACTCCTTATGCTCATGCTCGTCCACGTATTTCATAATTCCACCCGTAGAGCCTATGTAGTCAGCTTCCTTGCATACTTCGGGAGGGCATTCAGGGTGAACCAGTAAAAGTGCATCAGGGTGAAGAGACTTCGCCTTCCTTGCATCCTCTGCGGTCATTCTTCCGTGAATGGGACAACCGCCGTTCCACAATATGATATTCTTTTCAGGGAAGTTCTCCTTTACGTAGCTACCGAGATTTATATCAGGGATAAAGAGAATGTTCTGCTCTTTCATATTTCCGACTACGTTGAGAGCCGATGCAGAGGTAACACACACATCTGTGACACATTTAAGAGCCGCTGTAGTATTTATATAGGAAACTACTGCAAAATCGGGATGCTCTTTTCTGAAGGCTTCTACCTCTTCGGGAGTAAACTGCTCCGCCATAGGACAGCCTGCGTGAGGAGCGGCGAGAACTACCTTTTTATCGGGAGAGAGAAGCTTTGCCGTTTCTGCCATAAAATGAACGCCACAGAACAGAATCATTTCGTTGTCTACTTTTTCAGCGGCGGCAGAGAGCTGAAAGCTGTCGCCGACAAAGTCTGCGATCTCGGTTATTTCCTTTGCCACGTAGCTGTGAGCTAAGATACAACAATTCTTTTCCTTTTTGAGCTTCAGTATTTCTTCCTGTATATTTTTAATCATTGATTTCATTTACCTTTCCTGAAAGCATTTTTATCTGATATATAGTATAGCACTAACTGATTAAATTTTCAAGCAGTATCTACGCTGTTTCGTTGACAATTTTTTAAAAATCTGATATAATTAAGATGTATACATATATCATTCGGCAGTACGTCCGGTGGACAGGAGGCTGATTCATTTGGCTAAAACTAAAACAAAGCTTAATCCCGTTTCTGACAGCTTCGGAAAAAAGAAATCCGCACTGAAGAAATTTATCAAGGGAGATCCATATATTTTATCTGCTGTAACAGATTATACGGCAGGTACGCTTTTTTCAAAGGTGGTTTGCTTTATCTCGGTTACAGACGGTACGTTCCGTGCAAGGGTTTTTTCTGCGGCGGAATATGATATTTCCGACGCCTTTGAAAAAGCCTGCGAAAAAGCAAGGAGCTTCGTTACTGAAAACGAGGTAGATACGCTGTGGCTTAAAGCTGATTTTGTAAATTACAGCAGGATAGTTCCGTATAAAAGCTTTCTGGCTCAGATAAAGGAGACGAGAGAGTATTTCTTTAAGAAGGGCGTCAGCTTCGACGTGGACTTTGACACGGCTCTTCTTGAAGCACAGCTCAATTGCGGTGGCCTGATAGATTACAGATCCTATCAGCTCAACGTTGCCAAAATCAGAGATTATTTCAGCGAAATCGGAAACGACAGATTCAGATCTATACCTGAGAGCGTTATAGAGTTTACAACGGTCGGATATATCTGCGATGAAGATATGAAGACCAGCAAGCTGTATCCCGATGATGAAAATTACGGAAGAAGATTGATAGGTGAGCTGAAGAAGGAAGATATAGGCAGAGTAATCAGAAAATCCTCCGTATATCTTGCTAATGCTATTGATGAAAACGGAAGATTTGACTATGGTGTGAATCCCGTTACAGACTTCCATTTCGTTACCTATAATATCCTTCGTCACGCAGGTACTATATGGAGCGTTATAATGCAGTATGATACCACCCGTGATGAAGCGCTCATTCCTAAAATAGAAAGTGCTATAGGCTATATGCTGGATAGTATCGAAAGCCCTGATGAAAATCACGCTTATCTTATCGAAAGAAAAGCCGACGAGGTGAAGATAGGCGGCAATGCGGTGGTTATCATTACCCTATCAACTTATATGAAGGTTTTCGGAAGCGATAAGTACACAGAGCTTATCAGAAAGATTGCCAATTCCATACTGGATAGTCAGGAGGCAGACGGAAGCTATTATCACGTACTGAATTATCCCGATTACAGCCGTAAGGAAAGAGACAGAATCGTATATTACGATGGAGAAGCAACCTTTGCTCTCGCCCGTGCTTACAGCGTAACCGGTGATGAAAGATTTTTGAATGGTGCTAAAAAGGCACTGGATTATTTCATTGAGAATGATTATACCCGTTTCTGCGATCACTGGATAGCCTATTCCGTAAACGAGGTCACGATGTACGATCCGCAGGAAAGGTATCTCAATTTCGGACTTCGTAACGCTAACGAGAATCTGACGAGAATTTTCAATCAGGATACTACCTTCCACACCTTCTTAGAGCTTCTTATGGCGGCATATGAATTGTATGAGCGAGTAGAGAAGAATAAGCTCCGTGCTTCCTATATGCAGAAATTCAATAAGGAAGCGTTTATCAGAACCATTTACAGAAGAGCTCATTATATGCTCAACGGTTATCTGTATCCTGAATTTGCGATGTATATGAAGAATCCGCTCGGAGTAGCTGAAACCTTCTGCGTAAGACACGACAGCTACCGTATCAGAATAGACGACGTACAGCATTACATAGGCGGTTATTATCACTTCTACAAGCATTTTGACGAGCTTCAGGAGTGCTATGACGAAATACTGAACAAGCCTGTTGTAAAGCCCTCGGTTATATCTGCTGATGCGGAAAGAGCATCCTTTGTGAACTGGATTCTCAACAATATTTGACTCCGTAGTCAAGGGAGAGATTTTATATGAATTTTAAACAATTATGTGAAAGTCAGCCCAAGTTCCCCATTGAAACCGGAACAGCTGAAAACACAGTTTCGCTGACCTGGGAAAAGGTTCCTTATGCTGACGGCTATCGTGTTTTTTCCTCGGCACACGGCAAAAATCACTTTATAGGACAGATAAACACCAACAGAACAAGAGCGGTATTTACAAATTGCCGCAACGGTATTGTTGTAGACTATAAAATAAAGGCGTTCAGAATTGCTGATGGTCCTGACAATTATTTTGCAGAATCCCAGATAGTTTCTCTTTGTCCTATGAAAACACCCCGTAATCTTGTTGTAAGCAAGGGAGGGGAAAGCTCTGTAATACTCTGCTGGGTAGATGATTCTGATGCTGACGGATATAAGATTTATATCGATAAGGATTGTAATGATAAATACACCTTTTTACAGTACAGCGGAGCAAGGGATTGCAGAGTAGACGTAACCGGTATTACGGGTAAAGTACGCTTTAAAGTGCGTAGCTTCAAGATTATAAATCATACCGAAAAAATCAGTAACGCCGGCGAGTATGCGGAGATTCAGCTTGATGCGGCGACATCCGACGTACAGACTGCGATAGACAGAAAAATAGAACGCTTCGCAAAGGATACTGCAGGTAATACGTCGGGCAGATATGCGCTGAAGCAGGGCGTGCTTCAGGATGAAAACCACAAATGCCTTATTATGCTCGGCGGTGATATTTCTACCTGTGCCGCTACACAGCACGACGCTATGGTGAGAGGCTTCGGCTTTGATTACGTTATGTCGTCCCTTGGCGAAGTCTTCCGTTCATCGGATTTTTCCGTGGCGGCACTTGATACCGACGTGAATGACGATAAGGACTATACCTACGAAAACGAAAAGGTGAACAATTGTCCTTCCGCTATTCTTGACACCCTGTGTCAGGCAGGGCTTGATTCGGTAGCTCTTAGCGGCAAGCTTGCAAGAAAGGCACCAAAAATACTTTCCGACTATCCTTTTTCCGTTTTCTCGTCAGGTGCTTCGGAAGCCTTTGGAAAACAGTTCAGAATTGTAGATATAAAGAATATAAAGGTGGCGTTCTTCAGCACAACGATCGAGCTTGATATATCCCAGGCTATCAGTACGGCAAAAAGCCAGGGCGCGGAGTTTGTAATAGTTTACTGCAACTGGAAGGAACGTCACACACCCGTAGTAAAAGCAGGCTGGAGAAAATATGCGACAAAGCTTGCCGAATATGGTGCGGATTTTATCGTCGGATGCGGACTGGGTACTCTCTGCGAGTATGACGTAATAACAGCAAAGGACGGCAGAAACGTCAGCGTTGCATACTCCATAGGCTCTGTAACCCCGGGAAAAGCTGTTACAAAATTTGAGGATATAGGTGCGCTTTTGTGCCTGCGACTTGTCAGAGATGGAAAGACCGGCAAGGTAAGAAACGATTTTACAGGATATATTCCATATGCTATGACAAGAGGCTCCTCTATGCGCCATGCGCTTGTACTCACAGAAGCGAATCGTACAAGCTTCGGTAATTCCGATTACAGCAGATTTACAAATATGGTCAGAGACGCCCTTGGTGACAAGATAACCTATGCAAGATACCAGAAGCCACGTCAGAACGTAAGCTTTGCACTTAACGGATCACCTCTGATCTCCGAGCTTTTTAAGGACAACGATGAGGTTATCACAGATCGTTCACACCTTTTTATATCTCAGCTTGCATTGTGCGGTGACAGAATAGAGGTAGAAGAGGGAATGTACCGTGACGGTGTCACACCCCTATACTGGAACCTTACGAAGAATTTCAGGGAATATCTTGAGGATAACAAAAAGGATGCACTGATACTGGACTTCTATTATACCGTGACAACACCTCACTATGAGCTTGACGGAGTTCTGTATTCAGGAGGTAGAGCCTTCAGACAATCCCGCTTTTTTGAGGAAAACGAGAGCAGACTGAAGCTTGTTGATATAAAGGACGACAAAGTATGGAAGCCGCTTCTTGATAAATATATCGAAACTATAAAATCCGTTTACGATAAAAAAAGGATAATCCTTGTTAAGGTGACAGATCCTAAGCTGTATTACAGGAACGGAAGATTTATAAGAAACGACGATACTGCGCTTGACAGCAAGCTGTTATTTGATATGGAATGCTATTTTATCAGAATGGTGAATCCTGTGGTGATTGACGTTTCAGGGTATTATCCGGGCTATGTCAATTCAAACGGTGCAAGCTTCTCGGTAAACCGTGACCGCAGATTTGCACAGAATATCTCAGAAGCGGCAATAAGCGTTGCACAGAACGATTATCTGTCACAGAGCTACACCATGCAGAAAAACAGCAGACTGTGGCTTTCTATGGTGGGCGAGCGTTTTGACGCTATCAAGAAATCAGATTGTGACAGCTTCTTCTTCGGCTCTAACGTGGCGGCGGATATTATCATTTCAAAGCTAAGCTCCGATTTTATAGGTGCCCATTTTGACGATCTTCAGAATATGAAGAAAAATGCACCTTTAAGTCTTTCAGAGCTTATAAGCACCTATGATTTCGGTGAAAATAAGACTCTTCGCAGAGTGTGTGGTGCAATTTACAGCCTGATACGAGGAAAGCTTGATAACAAGGATATTGAGGAAATAATCAGACTTGATCTGTATGCGAAAAATCTTTTAGCACAGGTTCTTTCGGATTATTTCGATAAGGAGGGCGTAATTCCTCGCTGTAGCCTTGATACAAGAAATCTTGATTTCTACCTGAAATGCGCACAGCTTATGATTTCCGGCAAAAACAATACGGCGGTAGCTATGCTTGTTTCGGAATATTATAAGAAGAACAGACCTGTTGTCGTTGATTCGCTGGGAGGTACCAATCTTAAGGAGGTGCTTGGCGAATGTGTTGTTGCGGCTGAGGGTAAAAGTATCGTTGATTGTTCGGTGCTGACTGCCTTCTGTGAGCCTGTTGACGTTGACTACAGCTATATTGATACGGGCTCTCTGTTTTATAAGGAGCTTTCTAAAAAGCGCTTTGATAAGATAAGTAAGCCGTCCGACTGGATACTCGTCGATTTCAATGAGATAATAAGACCGATATATGCCCACGGTGACACTTATTTTGCATATACGCCAAGATGTGAGACTACAAGAATATTTAAAGAGTTTTTAGCCGGGGATGAACAGCTTCTGCCTTATGAAAAGGGCAGCGTTACGGATGAATACGTCAGGGAATGTGTAAAGAAGCTTGCTGATTTCCTTACCGAAAAGTATGGCAAGAATATCATTCTTTCAACTATCACCCTCAATGCGAACTATCTTGATAATTCCGACGTAGTCTGCCCCTTTGAGGATAGCAGGACTCAGGAAAAGAACAGACTCATAAAGCTGGCGGAGGCAGAATTTACAGCAATCACAGACTGTTACGTGATAAATTACAGTGATAAATTCATATCCGAGCAGTCAGGTGTCAAGAACCGTGCTTTTACAGCTACCTATGAAACTGATTTCTATACCCATTGTGCGAGAGCAGTTGACAGCATAGTAGAGGGCAAGACGGATAAAAAGCTTTATGATAACGTGGACGTGCTGTCTTATATAGAAAGAGCGTACAGAATCTTAAAAGCAAACCCAGGTATGTCTTATGAATTACAAAAACAGCTTTTCGGAGATATGACTCCTCTTGTAATGGAATAATAAACCAGCCGTAATCCCAGATTTTAGGTGATTGCGGCTGAATCTTTGCTAAAAATTAAGTTTAAAAGTCTTTTTTTGAAAATTTCTCTTGCTTTAATAAAAAAAAAGGAGTATAATTTATGTATCTGCGAAAAGAAGGAGGGTGTTTGTATATGGTGGATATCATCGGTGAAATCATTTCCTATGAAAAGCAGGCAGAAGAGATAGTGCGCTCAGCTGAAAAAACGAGTAAGGAGATGCTTGAGGTGGCTGAAAAGGTCAAGGAAAGCATGCGACTCAAATATATAGCAGAGCGTGACAGTATGGTTAAGGAATACCATGAAGACCTTAAATCGACAGGTACACAGCATATTCACGAAACCAACGATGAACGAGATGAAAAGATAAAGGCGATAGAGAGCTACTTTGAAAAAAGCGGAGCAGCTCTTGAGGATGAAATTTTTACAGCAATAATAGACAGCTGACGTATAAGAGGTGAGGAATTTGTCGGCAGGTAGAACTGCAGTCGTCGCCAAAGCCAGATGCAAGTACGGAAAAATGCTGACGTTGTCCGATTACAGACAGCTTGCAGGCAAAAGCGACGTTTCCTACGTGGTGGCGGCACTAAAAACGTTACCCGGATATAAAAAATACTTTGCTGAGGTAAACGACAGCTCGGTACGCAGAAATCTTGCAGAGCAGCTTCTATATAAATGGATGTTTGGTAATTATATCGAGCTTTGTAATTTTAAATTCAGACAGAAAAACGGATTCTTCCGCTATCTTCTGAAACGTGAGGAAATAGCCCAGATAATCAAGGCTATAATGTATATAAGCGCAGGGGAATATGAAAATTTTATTCTCTATTTTCCTATGTTCCTTCAGAAGCACAGCGAAGTTAAGTTTATGGAGCTTGTAAAGGCAAGAACCTTCAGAGAGGTTCTGGACTTTCTTAAAGGTACGCCTTATTATAAGGTGCTGAAGCCCCTTACACCCGAAGGAGCGTTGTTCCCGGAAATAAGAATAGTTGAAACGGTTATGGGACAGCATTTCCACGAATGGCTTACAACGACTATAAAAAAAGAGTTTCAGGGTAAGGAAAGAGAAGAAATAGAAAAATGCGTTCTGCACAGCGCTGATATTTATAATATGAAGCTGTGCTACAGACTCAAGGGAATCTTTAAAATGACTAACGAGCAGGTTATGGACAACTATCTGCCGTATCATTACAGATTCTCAGAGAAGGATATGAAGCGACTGCTTGAAAAATCCGATTCCGAGCCGATAGAGACGCTTATAAGAAAGCACCCTTATTTCAAGTCCTGCCCGGATACGGAAGGTATGGATTTTGAAACGGCGGTAAGCTATTCAAAGCTCAATTTCTTCAGAAAAAAGCTTATGCTGTCTCAGTATGACAGCGTTGTGCTGTTTTCCTTTGCAGAGCTTATGGAAATAGAATTAAGTAATTTAACGACAATAATCGAGGGTATAAGATATTCAATACCCTCGGCAGAAATAGAAAAAATGCTTATTATATAGCATTAAGAAAGGGATGATATTTTGGCAGTTGAAAAAATGTCGCTTGTTTCCGTCAGCGGACCGTTAAAGCAGGTCAACAAGACGCTTGTAAGGTGCTGTGAAACAAAGTGCTTTCATCTTGAGCCGAATTATTATACGCTGACCTACGGATCGGCACAGTTCAAAACTCTGAAGGATAAGGATATTTACAGAAATCTTATCAAAAGAGCGGAAGATATAGCGCAGGGACTTGGTATTGAGGATAAAACGGTAGCCTACGACGGAATAACGATGGAGGCTAAGCACGAATTTGACGAATATTTCCGTAGTATAGAGGAAGAAGTAGGCGATCTTATAAGCTACAAGGGCTTCCTTGATGAATCTATCGATCAGTATCACCAGGCGTTGCGCCATATTGAGAATCTGTCAAATCTTGATACCGACTTCAAGGATATTATAAATTGTAAGTACGTCAAGGTGAGATTCGGCAGAATGCCTTCAGACAGCTATACAAAGCTGAGTTTTTATTCTGATAAGGATTTTGTGTTTGTTCCGCTCGATGAAAATGAGGGTTATGTATGGGGTGTATATTTCGCTCCTGTCAGCACAAAATCAGAAACTGATGATATATTCAACGGACTTTATTTTGAGAGAATCAGAATTCCTGATTACGTAACGGGTGATGGTGAAACAGCTCTTGCTGATCTCTCCCACCAGATTGCAGAGCTTGAAGAACAGCGTGAAGAGGTACTGAAACAACTCAGCGAAGTGAAAGAAAGAGAATATGATTGCTTCCTGAAGGTAAGAAGTAAGCTGAGGTTCCTTGACAGTAGCTATGAAATGAGAAATCAGGTGTCGGTAATCAACAATCGCTTCCATATGGCGGGCTTTATCCCGACGAGAAAGCTTGGTGCTTTCAAGGAAGCTCTTTCTTCTGTAACGGATATAGAGATTGAGGATAAGCCTTATTTTATTGACGACAGAATGAAGCCTCCGACAAAGCTGAGAAATAACTGGCTTTTCAGACCCTTTGAAATGTTTGTAAAGATGTACGGACTACCCGCTTATAATGGTATAGATCCTACCCCTTACGTAGCTATAACCTTTATGCTTTTATACGGCATAATGTTCGGAGATCTTGGTCAGGGACTTGTAATATCCCTGCTCGGCTTTATACTTGACAGATGGAAAAAGGTAAAGCTTGCACCTATTATGATGCGAATCGGTATAAGTTCGGCAATATTCGGTGTGCTGTATGGTTCTGTATTCGGCAACGAAGAACTGATAACACCGTTTTTCCATTCAGAACCCTTCTACACACTTATGGGACAGCCCCACAACATATTCCAGGTGTCCACGTATCTGCTGATTGCGGCTCTGGTTATCGGTGTCATACTGCTTATTTCGTGTATGATACTCAATATAACCCTTTCAGTAAAGAGACAGGACTACGAATCAGCCTTATTCGGTGCAAACGGCGTAGCAGGTATGGTATTCTACGTATCGGTACTTGTGGCGGCGGCTTTACAGCTGGTGCTTGGTATACAGATGTTCACACCGCTTTATATAATTTTCCTGATAGTTTTACCTCTGTGCATTATGTTCTTTAAAGAACCGCTTGCACACGTGGTAGCAAATGCAGTACGAGGCAACGTTCTGCAGACACAGAAGCTTGCAGTTGCAAATGCGGCTATCAGAACCTCTGACAGACTTGATGAAAATGATGCGAGAAAGCTCAGAAAACAGCTTGATTACATCCAGAGCATGAAGAACGTACGTGCGGTTTACGGCAGAATGCCTTCTGAAGCACAGATGAAGCTCGGATACCACAAGAACAGCGATTACGCCTTCGTTCCCGTATCCGAAAAGGATGGTATGGTCTACGGTGTTTACTTTACTCCCAAGAGCGAAAAGGCAAAGGTAGACGAAATATTCTTAGGTCTTTCCTTTGAAAGAATGAAGATGCCGTCCGAGCTTACAAAATACAAGCGTTACAAGGCTTCCGGAAAGCAGGAAAAGACGGTAAAAGAAAAGAAATCCGTTGGCAATATGATAGTAGAGGGCTTTATCGAAATGTTTGAAACCTGCCTCTCCTATCTTACGAATACAATGTCATTCCTTCGTGTGGGCGGCTTTATCCTGAGCCACGCAGGTATGATGCTTGTAGTAAACGTTCTTGCAGGAACAGAGCTTTCTGCAGGAATGATAATCGTCCAGATAATCGGTAACCTTTTTGTTATCGGTATGGAAGGCTTTATAGTAGGTATTCAGGTACTGAGACTTGAGTTCTACGAATTATTCGGACGTTTTTACGTCAGCGATGGTAAGGAATTTACACCGCTTCAGGTAAATGTTTAATATATGGAGGATAAACTCATGGAAAAAGCAATTTCATTTTTATTACCCTTATTCGCACTCGCACTTATTATTACCCCTCTCGTTCTTATGATAAAGAGAAAGCACGATGGTAAGACAGTAAACGTGAAGAAATCAATTCTTCTCAATGCAGGTAGCTTTATAGGCGTTATGGTGCTTATGAGCATCTTTGTACCTGTGTTCGCTTTTGCGGCAGAAGAAGGCGCTGAGGCTGTACAGACCGTTCTCGGAGTAGGCGATGGCCTCAAGTATCTCAGTGCGGCATTATCAACAGGTCTTGCTACCATCGGTACCGGTATTGCGGTAGGTAGTGCGGCTCCTGCGGCTATTGGTGCTACCTCTGAGGATGACAAGAACTTTACAAAATCCCTTATCTTCGTTGCTCTTGGTGAAGGTGTTGCTATCTACGGCCTGCTTATTTCTATTCTTATTCTCTTCTCCTGACAGAAGGAAGGCTCTGCTATGAAATTTTTTCTGATAAGCGACAATAACGATACCCGGATGGGTATGCGACTTGCAGGTATAGACGGAGTTGTAGTCCATACGGCAGAGCAGGTCAAAAAATCTTTGGAGAAGGCTAAAGCTGATAGGAATGTCGGAGTTATATTAATGACCGAAAAGCTTATAAATATGTGCAGGGATACAGTCTACGATATGAAGCTGAATTGTGCAAAGCCGCTTATAGTCGAGATTCCCGACAGACACGGTGCGTCAGGTATCAGCCAGTCGATAGATCAGTACGTAAGCGAAGCTATAGGTATTAAATTCTGACCTATGCGGGATAGCTCTATCCATTTTAAGAGAGGAAAAAAGTATGCTTGAAGAACAGAAGCGTGCCGAAAGACTTGGTAAAATAATCCTTGAGGATGCAAAGCGCATTGCAGAGGAGATTATTGAAAATGCCAGAAAACAGTCGGAAGAGATTGTAGAAAAGGCACAGGAAAAATATAAACACGATGAGGAAGAGGATATTCTTCAGGATAAGCACGATACCGGCATTATATACGCCAAAGAGCTTTCACACAGAGATTTTGAAGCTAAAAAGGACGTGCTTGCCTTCAGAAATCAGAAGGTGAACGAGCTTTTTGAAAGAGTAAGCAGCCGTATTTTGGAATACGTACAGTCGGACGCTTACACAAAAAAGCTTTCTGCACTTATAGAAAGAGCGGATAAAGAAATCCCCCTTTATAAGGATTGTGTTATATACCACAGCGCAGGGGATAAGGATGTTATATCAGCTATAGCCGGCGGCAAGACTGTCGGAACAGCGGTTGACAAGACTATTCTGCTCGGTGGTATTCTGGTATTCTATCCGAAGGAGAATATCTATCTTGATTACACCTTTGATTCCCAGCTTGAAAAACAGCGCAAGGATTTTGCAAATCATAGTGAGCTTTCACTTTAAACGGAGGTAAGACCTTGAATAAAATCTATGCTATAAACGGTCCCGTTGTAAAGGTGAAGGACACCAAGGACTTTTCTATGAGAGAAATGGTACTGGTAGGTGAAAAGAAGCTTATCGGTGAGGTTATCGGAGTAACCTCCGATATTACCACCATTCAGGTTTACGAGGGAACGGCAGGACTTATGCCGGGAGACCCTGTAGAGGCAACGGGAAGTCCTATGTGCGCCACTTTAGGACCGGGTATAATTTCAAATATTTACGATGGAATTCAGCGCCCGCTGAAGGTTATGACCGATATCAGCGGCGTATACGTAACAGAAGGAAGCTCTATTCCTGCACTTGATGAGGAAAGAGAATTTGACGTCACAATTACCGTAAAGGTCGGCGATGCTGTATCAGGTGGTACAATTTATGCCGAATGTCCCGAAACAGCTATAATCACACACAGATGTATGGTACCTCCTGCAGTGAGCGGTACTGTTACTTATATTGCGGAAAACGGCAAGCATAAGGTAAACGACGTTATATGTAAGATTGAAAATGCAGACGGAACTGAAATTGAGCTTACAATGGTACAGAAATGGCCTATAAGAACAGCCCGTCCCGTAAACAGAAGAATCCCTATATCAAAGCCTCTTGTTACCGGACAGAGAGTAATTGACACTATAGCACCTCTTGCGAAGGGTGGTACGGCGGCGGTTCCCGGTGGCTTCGGTACAGGTAAGACTATGACTCAGCACCAGATTGCAAAATGGTGCGATGCTGATATAATCGTATATATCGGATGCGGTGAACGTGGAAATGAGATGACTCAGGTTCTTGAAGAATTTTCCGAGCTTATCGACCCTAAAAGCGGCAGACCTCTCACCGACAGAACCGTTCTTATTGCCAATACCTCGAATATGCCCGTTGCGGCAAGAGAGGCGTCAATCTATACGGGAATCACTCTTGCAGAGTATTACCGTGATATGGGTTATCATATTGCTATTATGGCTGACTCTACCTCACGATGGGCAGAGGCGCTCAGAGAAATATCAGGCAGACTTGAAGAAATGCCTGCAGAAGAAGGCTTCCCGGCGTATCTGCCGTCACGACTTTCCGAGTTCTATGAACGTGCAGGTTATGTCGAAACTATGAACAAAAATGAAGGAAGCGTCACAATAATCGGTGCGGTTTCTCCTCAGGGTTCGGACTTCTCAGAGCCTGTAACCCAGAACACAAAGCGATTTGTACGTTGCTTCTTAGCGCTTGATAAGAGCCTTGCGTATGCAAGACACTATCCTGCAATCAACTGGACTCAGAGCTATTCTGAATATTATGATGATTTAGCAGATTACTATACAGAGAACGTGGGTAAGGATTTCTGTAGTCTCAGACAAGAGATTTCCTCACTTCTTATCGAAGAAAATAATCTTATGGAAATAGTAAAGCTTATCGGTGCTGACGTTCTTCCCGACGATCAGAAGCTTGTAATCGAGATAGCGAGAGTTATCAGAGTAGGCTTTTTACAGCAGAATGCTTTCCACAAGGATGATACCTTCGTGCCTCTTGAAAAGCAGAGACTTATGATGAAGGCGATACTTATGCTGTATCATAAGGCGGGGGATGCAATATCAGCGGGTAAACCCATTTCAGAAATTATGAGCTACGGACTTTTTGATAAGCTTATAAAGATGAAATATGATATTCCCAATGATGAGCTTTCAAAATTTGATGAATATTTTTCTCATATAAATCAGTGCTTTGCATAAAGTACTTTGTTTAGAAAAAGGAAAAAATGATATGATACAATATGCAGGACTCAGCGAAATAAACGGACCACTTGTATGCCTTCAGGGTGTAAAGGACGTTGCTTATGATGAAATAGGCGAGATTACACTTTCCGACGGTACAAAGCGTCTTGGCAGAGTTGTCGAGATGCAGGGCGATAAGGTCGTGCTTCAGGTTTTTGAAGGAACAAACGGAATTTCGCTGAATAATACAAGAATATCTTTTACAGGAAAGCCTCTTGAAATCCCTCTGTCACCTGAAATGCTCGGAAGAACCTTCAACGGTGCAGGTAAGGCTATTGATGGACTTGGTGACGTTTTCGCAGAAAAGTACGGAGATATAAACGGTAGAGCTCTAAATCCCGTTGCACGTTCTTATCCCAGAAACTATATCCATACGGGTATTTCTTCAATAGACTCCCTTATGACCCTTATCAGAGGACAGAAGCTTCCTATCTTCTCAGGCTCAGGTCTGTCACATAACAAGCTTGCAGTACAGATAGTAAGACAAGCGAAGATTGCGTATGCCGAAGGAAAGGACTTTGCGGTAGTCTTTGCCGCTATGGGCGTACAGAATGACGTTGCGGAATATTTCCGCCGTAGCTTTGAGGAAACGGGTGCAATTCAGCGTGTTTGTATGTTCCTGAATCTTTCCAACGATCCTATCATAGAACGTATTCTTACTCCAAGATGCGCTCTTACCGTTGCTGAATATTTAGCTTATGAAAAGAATATGCATATCCTTGTTATTATGACGGATATGACTTCATACTGCGAGGCACTTCGTGAATTCTCCTCTTCGAAGGGTGAGATTCCCGGTAGAAAGGGATACCCCGGATACCTCTATTCCGACCTTGCCTCTATGTACGAAAGAGCAGGAGTAGTAGAGGGCAGCACAGGCTCTGTTACACAGATTCCTATACTTACAATGCCTAATGACGATATAACGCATCCTATCCCTGACCTTACCGCATATATAACGGAGGGACAGATAGTATTTGACAGAAACCTTGACCAGACGGGCATATATCCCGGACTTTCCGTACTGTTGTCTTTGTCAAGACTTATGAAGGACGGTATCGGTGAAGAATATACAAGAGCTGACCATGCAGACGTTACAAACCAGCTTTTCGCTTGCTATGCGAGAGTGCAGGATGCAAGAGCGCTGGCTTCGGTAATAGGCGAGGATGAGCTTTCTCCTTCCGATAAAGCTATTATGAAATTCGGACAGATGTTTGAAAAGTATTTCCTGAATCAGGGCTTTGACGAAAACAGAACGATGGACGAAACCCTTGACCTTGCCTGGGAGCTTCTGTCTCTGCTTCCCGAAAGTGAGCTTGACAGAGTAAGTGAACAGCTTATAAAGGAACATTACGATCCTGCAAAGGCTGAAAAATTCGTATAAAACTATATTAAATTATAAAGGAAGGTGATAGTGTGGCTGAGCAGGTTTTTCCTACCAAAGGTAATTTAATAAAAACAAAACGCTCCTTACAGCAGGCAAAACAAGGCTATGAGCTTATGGACAGAAAGCGAAACGTTCTTATCCGTGAGATGGTCGCACTTATCGATAAATCCAAGCTTGTAAGAGACAATATAGAGCAGACCTACGAAAAGGCTTATCTTGCTTTGCAGAAGGCTAATATGACTCTTGGCTCTGTATCGACCTTTATGCAGTTCGTTCCCGAGGAATCGGAGCTTCAGCTTTCCTTCCGCAGTGTTATGGGCGTTGAGCTTCCTACGGTTACGTTGCCTGAAAGAAAGCTTGTACCCCAGTATGACGTTGCTATGACCAATTCTTATCTTGACTATGCGGTTATCTGCTTTAACGATACCAAATATATGACGGTAGCTCTTGCAGAGATAGAAAACAGCATCTATAGATTAGCGGTTGCGATAAAAAAGACGCAGAAGCGTGCGAATGCGCTCAAAAATATAATTATTCCGAAATATGAGGCACAGCTGAGCTTTATAACAAACTCCCTTGAAGAAAAGGAAAGAGAAGAGTTCTCTCGTCAGAAGGTTATAAAGAGCACAAAAATGAAAAAGGAACAGCTGGCAAGGGTAAAGAAAAAATTCAATATGTAGTAATTTCAGCGGCAGTATCCATTAAGATACTGCCGTTTTTTAAAAATTTCAGAAAAACGGGAACCTTTTTGAAAAATTATACTCTTATAAGGCAGAAGGGAGGAAATAAAGTTGCAGATATCTGATGAAACCATTATAGAAGAATTCTTCGACAGAGATGAAAAAGCAATAGCGGATATTGACAGCAAGTACGGGAATCTGTGCAGATGTATATCCTATAACATACTGCATAATGATGCGGATACAGAGGAATGCGTAAATTCTGCATATATGAACGTATGGAATGCTATTCCGCCCACACGTCCGAAATCCCTCAAGGCGTATCTGTGCGAGGTTGTGCGCAATGCCGCCTTTGCTGTTTTCAGAGCAAATAAAAGCTATTCAGAAACGCAGATTTATTTTCTTGAGCTTGCGGACCTTCTGCCTGACGAGGCAGGGCCTGAAGCAGAGCTTGAAAGCAGAACGCTTATAGCTTACGTAAATCAGTTTCTGGAAACGAGAAAAGCTCTTAACCGAAAAGTATTTGTTTTAAGATATTACTATAATCTTTCCGTGAAGGATATAGCGTTGCGACTTGGTATCAAGGAGGCAACGGTAAAAACAAAGCTGTTCAGGACAAGAGAAGAACTGAAAAAATTCTTACTCGGTAAGGGTTATAACGTTTAAGGAGGAAAAGGTTATGTCACGACAATTTGATAATATCAAAAAGGTAGTAGACGGCATTGACAGACGATTTATAGAAGAAAGTTCCGATAGTATGCAAAATGAAAATAAAAATACAATTCACAGTTTCGAATTAGAGGATTTTATAGAAATAAGAGAAAATCCGAAAAAGAAGTCATCCAATATTTTTATCGGTTTATCTGCGGTTGCGGCGGCAATCGTTTGTGTTGTGTCTGTCGGAGTTGTTGCGGCGGTTAAGGGTAATGAGGTTTCTATAGCAAATTCTTCAGCACAGGAAGTTAGCTCAACAACAGATAAAGAGCTTCTTAACTCGTCAAATTCAACTATTATTACAGATGCGGAATTTTTAAGTTTATCGGAAATATATTCTACAGCAGATGACGCTCTTTTGAAAAAATACGATAAGCTCAGCCTGCCTCAGAATATTACTCTTGATAAAGTACAGTCGCTTTATACCTTTACTGCCGATTGGAATATAAAAGGTGACGCAGAGAAGATAAAAAACGATATTGCGGAATTTGGTAACGTAATCGTAGGAGAAAAAATAAGTCAGTCGGATATAAGATTTGACACGGAAAAATCAGAATATCTGTGGGAAAGCGGAGCAAAGCATATTTCCTTCTCGTCAGATCTTAACGGAGGATACAATCTTGTCTTTAGAGATGAGGAATTTACTCTTTTAAATGCTGATTATACCTATGAAAAATTGGTACGATTTGACAGAGGAGAAACAGCCGAAGGTGAATATACGCTTAACGGAAAAGCATATTCGTTAAAGGATGCAACTGAATATTGCAATCAGACTCTTGAGAAGCTTGAACAGTTTATTCATCCTGCTGAAGATCTCAGATTAAAGACGTTATTTATAAAAAAGCTTGATAATGGTGAATATACCTACAGATTTATTGCAGAAAAGCTGATAAATGGAATACCGCTGGATGAGGGATGCGATTATTCCAATATAAAAACAGGTATCTCAAAGCCAAGCTATATTGTGCTTGAAATGGATGCACTTGCTCATTTTAAAGAAATATCTACTTTCTATTCGAATAGCTACGTTTCAGACAGCAATAGCGGCAATATAAAGATGCAGGAATGTAATGACAGCTTTATTTCGCTTTCCTCTGCCTGTGATATTTTATCAAATAAAGTCGGCACGCGTTTCAGTATCAAGGATATAGATATAAAGTACATTGCGATTATCGGCAATTACGGCGAAGGGCTTCCTCCTGCAACAGAGTATCGACCGATGTGGACCTTTGTTCTTGATGAAGAGCTTATGCATAATGCATCATCAAATGACGATATGAGAATATGTGCTTATATTGATATGAAAATTGGTTCGGTTTATATCGTGGATTGTATTTCACACGTTGTTTATTTTGAACTTAAGCCAAACGGAGATAATGCGGATAAAAGAACTTTATCAGAAGGGAAATATGCGGAAGAAAACAACTAATCTATACTATCATTGCTATGTAAACGCCAAGGATGGAAAGGGATTTGAGTGTTTTAAGACTGAGTGATAGCTTCTGAACGTTTATAGAAGATAACCGAATCCCCACATGGTCAGAGATGATTATGTGGGAATATGAAAAATATCAGCCGCTGTATTATTTCTGATACAGCGGCTGTGTTATGTTATTTCGTAATTTTATGAATCCTTTTCCTGAGCCATTTATCATAGCCGTATTCAAGCTGACCGAGGCATATATCATAGCAGATATAGGCTACCGCTCCGAACGCCCAGAAAACGAGAGTGGCAAACTGACCGAAGTCAGCAAAGTCCTCAAGTAGCTTGCCCATACCCAGCAGGTTAATGAGAATGGCGTAAATGATAATAACGGTTATGTTGAATACCGCAAACCTTGCTATGACCGAAAGAAATTTCGGCTTTATTTTGACTAAAAAGCTTCTGATAATGGGATAGTAACCGAAAAAGCCTGCAAATAACAGCTTTGATTCCATATCGGGTGTGAGTAACATTGTAAGCAGTGCCACACATCCGAAGCTGAGCAATGCCCATTTTCTGTTTATCTCTCTGTAGATAAGCCAGATAACAAGACCGGCAACAGCAGGGAGAATATATATTCCTATAGGAATAAAGCCTGTGCAGAACATAAGTATCACACATATTGCGCTTAAAATTCCGCATAGTGCAATGCAAAAGCTTTTGCTTTTATTTGAGTACATTTAATCCTACCTTTGTCTCTTGATTAGATATATTACCATTATATATAAATTCCATCAGGAATGCAATAGCAAAAAGTGAAAATATTGTGAAAAATCCGCAGTATGACAATATAAATATTGACTTTTATCGAAAAAAAGTAGTATAATTATCAAGTTGGATTATTTTACTGAAAGGGAAGTGGAAGATTATTCTATGAAGGTTCTGAAATATCTGAAGCCTTATTGGTGGCTGGCTTTACTCAGCCCGCTTGCTATGATACTGGAAGTATCAATGGATCTGCTACAGCCACAGCTTATGTCGGATATTGTAAACAACGGCATTCTCGGAGACGGAGATGCGGCGAGTAATTTAAGCTACGTTGTAATAACGGGATTTAAAATGCTCGGCTTTTCGATAATAGGCTGTCTTGGAGGAATTGCCAGTGCGGCGTTCGGCACTACAGCGGCTCAGAAAATGGGTAATGATTTAAGAAAGGCTGTATTTGATAAGGTTATGCATCTGTCTTTTCAGCAGACGGATAAATTCACAACCGGTTCACTTGTTACAAGACTGACAAATGACGTTACTGCTGTTCAGGATTTTGTGGCAATGTCTCTTCGTATGTTCGTAAGGACGGGTATGCAGTTTATAGGCGGTATTGCGGTAATACTTACTTTAAACGTGAACTTCGGTATGGTGCTCGCTATATCAATGCCAATACAGATTATCGTACTGTTCCTTATACTGCGTAAGGCGGCACCTCTTTTCGGAGTTGTACAGGATAAGCTGGATAAGGTAAACAGCGTAGTGCAGGAAAACGTAACAGGTGCAAGAGTTGTAAAGGCGTTTACAAGAGAAGAATACGAAAAAGACAGATTCGACAAAGCAAATACAGACCTTATGACTACCAATCTCAGGGTACAGAAGCTTCTTGCTACGCTTAATCCTATACTCATGGTGGTTATGAATGCCTCTGTAATTGCGATTATACTTATAGGTGGTTTTCAGGTAGAAGCCAAGGCTATGATGGTAGGCGACGTTATGGCGGCTATCACTTACATAACACAGATACTTATGTCAGTTATGATGGTTGGTATGATGATACAGCAGGTTTCCCGTGCAACTGCTTCTATCAGAAGAGTAAGAGCGGTACTTGATACGGTGCCCGCAGTAAACGATCCTGAAAGTGAAGTAAAGGCGGAAGAAAACGGAACCGTGGAATTCAGAAACGTACAGTTCTACTATCCCGGTTTTTCAGGCAGACCTGTACTGAAGGATATAGATCTGAAGGTAGAAAAGGGACAGATGGTAGCTATACTTGGTGCTACCGGATGCGGAAAGACCTCTCTTGTAAATCTTATACCACGTTTTTATGATGCCACAAGCGGCGAGGTCTACGTAAACGGAGTAAACGTCAAGGAACAGACTGTTGAAGAGCTTCGTAGCCGAATAGGCGTTGTATTACAGAAGAGTGAGCTGTTTTCGGGTACGGTCAGCGAGAATATCCGCTGGGGTAATCCCGACGCTACCGATGAAGAAGTAAAGCAAGCGGCAAAAATAGCTCAGGCTGATGAGTTCATTATGGGCTTTAACGACGACTACGAAACTATGATAAGCGAAAAGGGTGCATCTCTGTCAGGCGGTCAGAAGCAGAGAATGGCAATTGCAAGAGCGATTGTCAAAAAGCCTGAAATACTTATATTCGACGATAGCACCTCTGCACTCGATTTAAGCACAGAAGCGGCTTTACACAAAGCTCTGAAGGAAAATCTCGGCGGTGTTACCATAGTTATGATAGCACAGAGAATAGCAAGCGTTATGAGAGCTGATAAGATAGCTGTACTTGACGATGGACAGATATGTGCCTTCGGTACTCATAAGGAGCTTATGGAAACAAGCGACGTATACAGAGATATTTATTTCTCACAGATGAAGAATGAGGAGGGTGAAAACAATGGCTGAACAAAGACCTGCTCCTCAGATGCCAAGAGTGATGGGAAGGGGAGGCCCTCCGCCTCATCAGAGAATGGCAATGCCTACAGAAAAGGCAAAGGATTCTAAAAAGACGATAAAGAGACTTATGAGCTATATAGGTAAAAACAGATACCTTATGATAACGCTTCTTGTCATAATGCTGTTTGTTACCTTGCTTAATCTTGTAGCGCCCTTTATTCAGGGTATGGCTATAGATAAGATTACGATTTCCGAAAACAGACTTCAGGTAGATCTCGAAGGCATGGTGTTCTGCCTTATAGCACTACTTTGTGTGTATCTTGCAAACTCCTGCCTTACGTATTTCCAGGGAATAATAGCGGCAAAGCTGTCACAGACAACGGTAAAGATAATGAGAAAGGATCTTTTTGATAAAATATCCTATCTGCCTATAAAGTATACCGACAGTCATCAGCACGGTGATATTATGAGCCGTATGACAAACGACGTGGAGAATATCTCAAATACGGTATCCCAGTCGATAGCTTCGCTGTTCTCAGGCGTGTTAACCCTTATAGGTTGCTTGTGCTTTATGCTGTATTATTCACCGATACTGACTCTGGTGAGCCTTACAACCATAGTGCTTACACTTCTCGTTACTACAAACCTCACAAAGATAATGAGAAAGTATTTCCCGATGCAACAGACCTTACTTGGCAACCTCAATGGTCATATCGAGGAAATGGTAACGGGCTATAAGACTGTAGCCGCCTTCTCCAAGGAAGAGGATGCCTGCGAGGAATTCAATAAGATAAGCGACAAGCTTTGTAAGGCGTCTATCAAGGCGCAGATATCGGGCGGTGTGATGGGACCTTGTATGAACGTCATCTCAAATATAAGCTTTCTGCTTGTAGCGGGCTTTGGCGCATACTTCCTGATTATAGATTTCAACCCTCTTGCACTTTACGGTGCGATGACTGTAGGTACTATCCAGGCTTTTTTACAGTACACAAAGAATTTCTCTCGTCCTATAAACGAAATCGCTCATCAGTATGCGGCTATCCAGACTGCTATTGCAGGTGCAGAGCGTGTGTTTGAGATAATGGACAATCCTCCCGAAGAGGATTTCGGCACGGATACTGACTTTGACGTAGAAAACGTAAAGGGTGATATCAACTTCAAGGATATTGAGTTTTCTTACGTAGAAGGCGAAACGGTTCTGAAGGAATTCGATCTGTGGATAAAGAGCGGACAGAAGCTTGCTATAGTAGGTGCTACAGGCTCGGGAAAAACTACTGTAGTAAATCTTCTTACAAGATTCTACGACATTGACAAGGGTACAATTACTCTTGATGGACAGGATATTTTTGAAATCCCCAAGAAAAAGCTCCGTGAATCTATAGGAATAGTACTTCAGGATACCGTGATATTCAACGATACCATTGCACAGAATATAAGATACGGCAAGCTTGACGCTACAGACGAAGAGGTAATAGCGGCGGCAAAGACTGCAAAGGTCGACGTGTTCGCCGAAAAGCTTACCGACGGATACGACACCATGCTGACAGAAGGCGGCGGAAATCTCAGTCAGGGACAAAGACAGCTTATTGCTATAGCGAGAGCTGTGCTTGCCGATCCTAAGATACTTATTCTTGATGAGGCAACTTCAAGCATAGATACCAGAACAGAGGTATATATCCAGGAGGCTATGCTGAATCTTATGAAGGGCAGAACCAGTCTTATCATTGCCCACAGATTGTCAACTATCCGTGATGCAGATAAAATCGTTGTACTTGCAGGCGGTAAGGTAGTAGAGGCAGGCAATCACGAGACCTTACTTGCTCAGAATGGTGCTTATGCAAAGCTTTATAATACTCAGTTTGCAGGTATAGCTACATAAAATCCGATGGATGAAATGGTATAAATTTTGTTTCATAGATAAAAATGTTGTTTAAAGATAAAAAATTTGCAAAATACTATTGAAAAATGAAAGTAAATGTGCTAAAATAATCATTGCGATTGATTTCGTAAATCTGATTGCATTTAATTTTTAAGGAGTGTTCAATATGAGCCGTATGATTGGTACTGTTTCAAGAGGTGTCCGTGCTCCCATTATCAGAAGTGGTGATGACATCGTTGAAATCGTTACAAATTCAATTCTCGAAGCATCTAAGGATGATGGTTTTGAAATTCGTGACAGAGATATTGTTGCGATGACAGAGGCTATCGTAGCAAGAGCGCAGGGTAACTACGCAACTGTTGATGATATTGCCACTGACGTCAGAACAAAGTTCGGTGGAGAAACCGTAGGCGTTATTTTCCCGATATTAAGCCGTAACAGATTCGCTATCTGTCTGCGTGGCATTGCAAAGGGCGCAAAGAAGATAGTTCTTATGCTTTCCTATCCTTCTGACGAAGTGGGTAACCACCTTGTAAGCCTTGATGCTCTTGACGAAAAGGGTGTTAATCCCTATACAGACGTACTTTCACTTGAAAAGTACCGTGAGCTTTTCGGATACGAAAAGCACACCTTTACAGGCGTTGACTACGTAGAGTATTATGAAAGTCTTATCCGTGAATGCGGTGCAGATTGTGAGATAGTTTTTGCAAACAACGCAAAGGCAATTCTCCCTTATACAAAGAACGTTCTATGCTGTGATATTCACACCAGAGCAAGAACCAAGAGAATTTTAAAGGCGGCAGGCGCTGAAATAGTTTTAGGACTTGATGAAATTCTCAATGCACCCGTAAATGGTAGTGGTTATAACGAAAACTACGGCCTTTTAGGTTCAAACAAGTCAACTGAAGATCAGGTAAAGCTCTTCCCCAGAGACTGCCAGCCTGTCGTTGACGCTATTGCCGCAAAGCTTAAGGCTGCTACAGGCAAGAATGTAGAGGTTATGGTTTACGGTGACGGTGCTTTCAAGGATCCTATCGGTAAGATATGGGAGCTTGCTGACCCCGTTGTATCTCCTGCATATACAGCAGGTCTTGAGGGTACACCCAACGAACTTAAATTAAAGTACCTTGCTGATAATGATTTCTCAGATCTTTCCGGTGATGCATTAAAAGATGCTATCAAGGAAAAGATTCAGCAGAAGGACAGCAACCTTGTAGGTCAGATGGTTTCTGAGGGTACAACTCCCAGAAGACTTACAGACCTTATCGGTTCACTTTGCGACCTTACTTCAGGTTCAGGTGATAAGGGTACACCTATTGTATTTATTCAGGGTTACTTTGATAACTACACAACAGAATAAGCTTGAAACCCGCATATTAATGTGCGGGTTTTTTCTTTTGCTCCTCAGGACTTTACAAAGTCGAAAAAATATGGTAAAATAGATAATATGCTATTATGAGACGACAGAGGAGATAACAGAGTGATAAGAAAAGTAAACAGAGAAGATTTGCCACAGTGCCTTGAAATTATACATAAAAGCTACGAAACAGAAGCATCGATGTTCGGTGTTACAAAAATGAATTGTCCCAATCATACAAGCTTTATGCCTATAGAAAAATTAGAAAGCTTTTATAACTGGGGTTTTGAGATGTATGCCGCAACAGATGAAAATGATACTATGGTAGGCTTTTTCTCTCTTTCTTTAAAGGAAAAGGATATATACGAAGTAAAATGCTTCAGCGTTCTGCCTTTTTACAGAAGAAAGGGCTACGGAACGCAGATGGTAGAGCTTGCAAAGAGCAGAGTCTGTGAGCTTGGTGGAAAAAAGCTTATAGCAAGCGTAGCTGACGGTGGACAGATAGAAAAAAGATGGTATGAAAAAAACGGATTTAACTATGCCGGTGCAAGTATTCATCCTCATCTGCCTTTTGCTATCGGCTTTATGGAATGGATAAATGAATAACAAGGGTTTGCGGACTTATGCCTTGGGTATAAGTCCGTTTTGCTTGTAAAATTATATAAAAATAGCCTTAGCCTGATATATAGTTTTACTGAAATTCCTGTTTTTTTATTGAACAATCTGGTAAAAAGATGTATAATAGAATAGAGTATATTTATGTGAAACTGAATGGAGTTATTATGAGGAAAAGAATTATAAGTAAATTATGCATTCTCTTTGCAATGGTAATCGTAACTGTGTGTAGCTTTTCACAGCTGGTTACTGCAGAGGAATTCGGTGATTTTGTTACGTCTGTTTATAACGAAGAAAGCGGACTGCCCACAGGTGAAGCAAACGATATTCTTCAGACCTCTGACGGGTATATCTGGATAGGAAGCTACGGTGGCCTTATCAGATATGATGGCAGTGAGTTCAGAAACTACAGCACATCGGGTGAGATAGAATCATCTTCCATCCGTGCTATGTTTGAGGACAGCAAGGGCAGACTGTGGATTGGTACAAACGATATCGGTGTATACGTTTACGAAAATGATGAGTTCAGAAAAATAAAGGGAACTGAAGAAAATGATTACCTTTGTATAAGAGGCTTCTGCGAGAATGAAGAGGGAAGGGTATTCTGTGCTTCCAATTCAGGTCTTGCCGAAATAAAGAACGAAGCTATTTCTCCGCTTTCCAAAGAGCTCAACGGGACAACCTTCTACAGCTGTGCCATCGACAAGTCGGGAAGACTGTGGGGTGCGCTTACTTCAGCTGTCTGCATAGTGAATCTTGATGATATGAGCGTGGAAAACTGCGATTATTCCTATGAGGACAGCGATGGAACAATTATGGAGCCGTACTGTGTTGCTGCTGATAAAGAAGGAAATATTCTTATCGGAACGTCAGGTAACGTAATTATCAGATGTGGAGCTGACGGCACAAAAGAGTGTATACAGACGGGAAACGTCAATACTCATAACGGAATCAGAGTCAGCGAAAACGGTGATCTCCTTGTAAGCGGACTCAGAGGCTTTGCGGTCATAGATAAGGACGGAAGACTTACCGAGTTTGCAGAAACGGATAAAGCGGCATCTGTGAACAATGCTATTCGTGACTATGAAGGCAGTTACTGGCTGGCATCCTCCTCTTATGGCGTTATCAAATACACAAGAGGATGCTACAGCTCCCCGAACGGTATCGCTTTACAGCTCGATTCCGTTTCGGTGAATGCAATTGCAAAGCAGGGAGACAATTATTATATAGGTCACGACAGCGGACTGATGGTTTACAGCAAAAGCTGGGAAAAGGTAGATACGTCGATTGCTGAAATGCTTGAAGGGGTAAGAATAAGGCACATTCTTGCTGATGGTAGCGGTAACGTATGGTTTGCAACGTATTCCGATAATGCGGTTATATGCTATGATACAAGAACAAAGGATATTACCGTATATAACGAGGACAACGGACTTATATGCAACCGTGCAAGGGTTATTTACGAAACCTCGGATAAAACGATTGTTGTTGGTACACAGCTTGGTATTTCCTATATAAAGGACGGAAAGGTTACGCTGAATATCGGTGCAGAGGATGGCCTTGACGTTACGCAGATATTATGCCTTTACGAGACTTCGGACGGCTCGGTTCTGGCAGGTAGCGACGGAGACGGTATATATAGAATAAGTGATGGTAAGGTCACAAAGTATTCCTTTGAAAATGGACTCGGAGAAGGCGTTATCCTCAGAATCACCCCTGATACCTTGAAAAAAGATGCTTATTTTGTAAGTGCGGGTAGCAGTCTTTATTACTTTGAAAACGGACAGTTCAGAAAGCTTGACAATCTTGAAAAGGGACCGGGAAGCATATTTGATTTCTGCGATAAGGGCGAAATGCTCTGGATAATGCAGAACAGCGGTGTTTTCTCGGTTGACAAGAGCAAGCTGCTTTCCGGCGAAAAGGTATCGGGTGAGGTACATGGCTTAAAGCATGGACTTACAGGCTCGCTTAACGCAAATACGTGGCATTATACAGATAGTGACGGCAGTATTTATCTGGCAACCAGAAACGGAATCAGTCACTTCGGATTTGAAATAAAGGAAACGGATATTCCGAAGATAATAGTTAACGACATCCAGACGGATGAAGAAATATTCCAGCATCCCACATCTATGAATTTGTCAGCTGGTAATAAAAGAGTTACGATAGACTTTTCCGTACTTTCCTTTACCGATATTTCTTCCGTTGCCGTTTCCTATAAGCTTGAAGGCTTTGAAAACAAAGAAACGGTTCTTCTCAATCAGAAGAGCGGAGAAATAAGCTACACAAACCTTCCCGGCGGTTCTTACACCTTTGTTCTCAGAATATACGATCCGACTGATCCGACGAAGACGTCTGAGCAAAGAATTGTTATAAACAAGGAAATGAAGATATACGAACAGCCGTTTTTTATTCCCGGTTGTATTATTCTTGTGATGCTTGTTTCCGTGCTTATAGCAATGATAGCGGCTCAGCATAAGATGAAGATTCTGAGACGAAGAGAAAAGGAATATAAGGGTATAGTGGTGCAGGGACTTGAAACTCTTGCCCGTACCATAGACGCCAAAGACAAATATACAAACGGTCACTCGATGAGAGTAGCAAGCTATTCAAGGGAGCTTGCAAAACGAATGGGAATGAGCGAGGAGGAGCAGGAAAAGGTATATTACATAGCGCTTCTTCACGATATTGGTAAAATCGGTATTCCCGATGCAATTTTAAATAAGCCCTCCAGACTCACAGAAGAAGAGTTTGCGGTTATCAAGACTCATCCCCTTATAGGCGGTGAGATACTGAAGGATTTCACGGCGCTTGAAGGCTCCAGCGACGGTGCAAGCTATCATCACGAAAGATACGATGGAAAAGGTTATGGCAAACAGCTTGCAGGGGAGAATATACCGCTCGTTGCCAGAATTATCGGTGTTGCCGATGCCTATGACGCTATGTCAAGCGACAGGTGCTACAGAAAGGCACTTGACTCAGAAACGGTGGTAGGGGAGCTTGAAAACGGCATAGGAACCCAGTTCGATCCGCAGATAGTTCCGTTTATGCTGGATATGATAAAGGACGGAGTTGCTCCGCTCAAGCCCGACGCAACCCATTGCCTGCCTGAGTTTGATAATATTGTATAATTTTTAACAAAAACCGCTTTTTTAGTTGACTTTATGGCTTATGGTATGCTATAATAACTGTATATGGTTAATGTTTAATATTAAATGAAATCGAGGTTTACCTCAAAGGAAAGGAAAAAAGAAAATGAAGAAAATAATTTCAGCTATTGTTGCAACAGCGATTTTCGCAGTAACGTTAGTAGGTTGCTCCGCCGGAGTAAAGCCTAACTCTGTAAATTCCAAGGATGATCTTGTTGGCAAGACAATTGGTGTTCAGCAGGGTACAACAGGCGATGCAGAGGCATCAAAGGTAGAAGGTGCTACAATCGACAGATACAAGAAGGGCGCTGATGCTATCCAGGCTTTAAAGCAGGGTAAGGTTGATGCAGTTGTTATCGACGTAGAGCCTGCAAAAGTTTTCGTTGAAAAGAACGACGATCTCAAAATTCTTGATGATCCCTTTATTACAGAAGAATATGCTATCGCTATCAAGAAGGGTTCCGAGCTTACAGAAAAAATCAACGGCGCTCTTAAAGAGCTTGAAGAAGACGGTACACTCAGCAAGATAGTAAGAAACTGGATCGGTGACGAAATCGGTCAGTATCCTTACAAGTCACCTGAAAACGTTGAAAGACCTAACGGCACACTCGTAATGGCTACAAACGCTGCGTTCCCTCCCTATGAATCTGTTGAGGGCGGCAAGGTTGTAGGTATCGATGCTGATATGATGCAGGCAGTTTGCGATAAGCTCGGCTATGAGCTCAAGATTGAGGATATGGATTTTGACGCTATCATCTCTGCGGTAAACACAGGCAAGGCTGACGTTGGTGTTGCAGGTATGTCCGTAACAGAAGACCGTCTCAAGAACGTTGACTTCTCTAATCCTTATACAAAGGCAAATCAGGTTATCGTTGTAAGAAAGAAGTAATCTGAACAGAATATATTCTTCGCCGTGCGAATCGGTACTGATTTGCACGGCGTAAAATTTGTAAACAAAAACTTTATAGGAAGGATAAAAAATATGGACTATATAATGCAGTGGTTTGCAGACTTCGGCGAAAAGTTCTATGATAATTTTATAAAGGATGCCCGTTGGCAATACCTGACTGACGGTCTTGCAAACACGCTCATCATTACTTTTCTTTCAATCATAATCGGTCTTGTTTTAGGCTTTCTTATTGCGATAATAAGAGCGACTCACGATAAAACGGGTAAGCTTGGATTTCTTAACGTTATAGCAAAGCTGTATCTGACAGTAATCAGAGGTACACCTGTTGTAGTTCAGCTGCTTATCATCTACTTCGTAATTTTCGGTTCCTTTGATATAGATAAGCTCATTGTAGCGGTAATAGCCTTCGGACTTAATTCAGCCGCTTACGTAGCGGAGATCGTCCGTTCAGGTATTATGTCTATAGATAACGGACAGTTTGAGGCAGGCTCCAGCCTTGGTCTCGGTTATATGCAGACTATGGTGAGCATTATATTGCCTCAGGCACTTAAAAACGTACTTCCTGCTCTTGCAAATGAATTTATCGTTCTGCTGAAGGAAACCTCCGTATCAGGCTATATTGCTATTTCCGACCTTACAAAGGGCGGCGATATCATCAGAAGCCTTACCTATGAAGCATTCCTTCCTCTTATCGCAGTAGCTGTTATTTATCTTGTAATGGTAATGTTCTTATCGTTCCTTGTAACAAAGCTTGAAAGGAGACTTGCAAAAAATGATAAACGTTAACAATCTTAACAAGTCCTTTAATAAGCTTCACGTTTTAAAGGATATTACAGAAACTATTGAAAAGGGCGAAAAGGTAGTTATAGTAGGTCCTTCGGGTTCCGGTAAGAGTACCTTTTTAAGATGCCTTAACTTAATGGAAAGACCTACTTCAGGTGAAATCTTTGTTGACGGTGTGTATATTACACGCCTTCCTGAAAAAGAAGTAAATCTTATAAGACGCAGAATGGGTATGGTGTTCCAGCATTTCAATCTTTTCCCGCATCTTACAATCAAGAAAAATATAACTCTTGCACCCGTGAAATTAAAGCTTATGACGCAGGAAGAGGCTGACAGAGTAGCAGAAGAGCTTCTTGCAAAGGTCGGATTACTGGACAAAGCAAATCAGTATCCTAACCAGCTTTCAGGCGGACAGAAGCAGAGAATTGCAATTGCACGTTCTCTTGCAATGAATCCTGAAATAATGCTTTTCGATGAGCCTACGTCTGCGCTCGATCCTGAAATGGTAGGCGAGGTTTTAAACCTTATGAAGGAGCTTGCACACGACGGTATGACAATGGTGGTTGTAACTCACGAAATGGGCTTTGCAAGAGAGGTTGCCTCCCGTGTTATGTTCATGGATGAGGGTATGATAGTAGAGCAGAATACACCTGCAGAATTCTTTGCTAATCCAAAAAGTCCGAGACTTAAAGAATTCTTATCAAAGGTGCTTTGATGGAGCTTAAAACTGTTATATTTGAAGGTAATGAAAACGAGCTGTTTTCTGTCGCAGGCAAAATAAGAGAAGAGGTTTTTCTTACCGAACAAGGCTTCAGCACAGAATACGACGATATTGACAGAATAGCATACCATTTTATCGTCTACGATGGTGAAATACCTGTGGCAACCGCAAGACTTTACGGCAATGAAGCTCCGTATCATATCGGCAGGGTTGCCGTAGTGAAGGAGTATCGCAGTAAGGAAATCGGAGCTTATATAATGCTCAGGGTGGAGGATTTTGCGAAAGAACAGGGAATGTGCTCACTCGTCTTGTCCGCTCAGGTCAGAGCGTCGAATTTCTATAAAAAGTGTGGATACAAGGAATTCGGTAACGAATATATGGACGAATTCTGTCCTCATATCGATATGCTGAAAAAACTATAAAGGAAATTTCTATGTTTGATGTAATAAATAACATTGTAGCATCGGTAAGTGACTTTATGTACACGTACCTGCTGATTATCATACTTGTGGCAGGCGGACTTATATTTACTGTAGCAACCCGCTTTGCACCCTTCAGGCTTTTCAGACAGCAGATAAAGGCTGTTATGGAAAAGCCTAAGGACAAAAACGGCGTATCTTCCTTTCAGGCTCTGATGGTATCTACTGCCTCCCGTGTCGGTACAGGAAATATCATAGGCGTATCCACGGCTCTTTGTATGGGTGGCTTCGGCTCAGTTTTCTGGATGTGGGTAATTGCAATAATAGGAAGTGCATCAGCTTTTATTGAAAGTACGCTTGCGCAGATATATAAAAAGAGAGGTCCTGACGGAAGTTATGGCGGACCTGCTTATTATATAGAGGCTGGACTCAAATGTAAACCACTTGCAATTGTATTTTCTGTACTGCTTATTCTTACTTACGGTGTTGGTTTCAATATGCTTGCTTCTTATAATCTTCAGTCAACTTTTTCCACTTACGCTTTTTACAATAAGGAAATTACCACCTGGATAATAGGTGTTATCGTGGCGGCTGTGGTTTGTTATTGCCTTTTAGGTGGTGGAAAGAGAATCGAAAAGGTAACAAGCGTATTAGTGCCTGTAATGGGACTTGCGTATATTTTAGTTGCTGTTATTATAGTTGTTATCAATCTTCCTTTACTCCCCGACGTATTCGGAAAGATATTCAGTCAGGCTTTTGATTTTGAAGCCATTTTCGGTGGATTTACAGGTTCTTGTGTAATGTACGGTATCAAGAGAGGCTTATTCAGTAATGAGGCAGGTGTAGGCTCTGCTCCCAATGCCTCTGCATCCGCTGACGTTCAGCATCCTGTAAAGCAGGGACTTGTTCAGGTGCTTTCAGTGTTTATCGATACAGTGCTTGTATGTAGCGCGACTGCATTTATGTGCATGTGTTCAGGCGTTGAACCCTCCGAAAGCTTATCCGGCGCACCCTACGTTCAGCTTTCACTCAAGACGACTCTGGGAGATTTCGGACCGATATTTATTACTGTTGCAATGATCCTTTTTGCATTCACAACACTTCTTGGCAATCTTTACTACGTGGATAAGGGCATAGCTCATATAGCGGGCAGAGTACCCGGTAAAAAAATAATGCTGATAGTTCATATCTTCTTTTCACTTCTTATAATTCTCGGAGCAGGACTCAATTCCGCACTTCTGTGGAATATATCGGATATCCTTATGGGTGGTATGGCTATAATAAATATCCCCGTAATTCTGATACTTTCAAAATACGCTCTGAGAGCTTTAAGGGATTATGAAAAGCAAAGAAAAGAGGGTAAGGAGCCTGTGTTCAAGGCAAAGAATATAAATCTTCCCGATAAGGTCGATTATTGGGACTAAACGATAAAAATAAACCGCTTTCGGAAATTTAAAATCCGGAAGCGGTTATTTTTTTGAATTGTTAATTACGTTTTCTTTGTCATTTTAGAGTATGTATATGCAGATATTCTGTCTGTAAATACCGACATATAGATAACTGCACAGCTTATCAGTAGTGCTGAAATATTTACGATAAGAGCTATAAACGTTTCGTTACTGCCATAGGTGTTCGGATCGCATAAGAGCAGTATAGAGAACAGAAGATCGATAAATGCTG
Source organism: Ruminiclostridium sp. (assembly GCA_017465545.1). Lineage (GTDB taxonomy): Bacteria > Bacillota > Clostridia > Oscillospirales > Ruminococcaceae > Ruminiclostridium_E. The sequence continues at coordinate 826 of JAFTVY010000076.1, read as the reverse complement.
TAACACAGGAGCTTATTCCTATCATCCCTCTTGCGCCCTTTAACGTAATGCCGCAGACTATTGAAGAAACTGAAAGAGCTATTTTAAGCACTATCACGGCAATTACCACAAATTGCAGAATGAATCTCATTGCCGCCATATCGGCATCTTTGAGATATGCCACAAAGGTAAAATACATAGTTTCTTCGGCAAACGAGGGGTAGAAGAGGCTTGTGACGATTGTATTCAAAGTAAGAAGTACGAGAGACAGGATAATGAACGTCTTGCCAAGCCTTGTCTGCTTTTCTTCTTTTATGAAATACTGTCTTGCAAGCTCTTCTTTTTCTTCCTTTGTCAGTTCACCATCGTATATTATTTTATCTTTTTTCATTATGTATTCTTATACTGTTTCGGCTTCCTTTTCTTCTTCAGTAGCCTTTTCGCCCTTTAAAAGATCACGGATTTCTGTAAGCAGTTCAATCTGAGGATCGGGCTTTGGTTCTTCAACGGGAGCAGGCTCTTCAACCTTCTTACGCTTGAAGCTACCGATAACCTTGATAAGAATAAATACGGAAATAGCAATTAAGAAGAAGTTGATGATTGCGGCAATGAATTCGCCGTATGCAATAGCAACTTCGGGAACATCGATAATTGTAGGATCTTCTGCATTTAAAACTGCTTCCTTGAGGATGATCTTAAGATCCTTGAAGTCGATGCCGCCTGTCAGCATACCGAGGGCGGGCATAAGCACCTTGTTTACAAGAGCTGTGATGATTGCTGTAAAAGCAGAACCTACGATCATACCTACAGTCATATCAAGTACGTTACCTCTTGAGATGAACGCCTT